>CAYVDZ010000282.1:3385-6851 GCA_964450575.1 uncultured Opitutus sp. | reverse complement strand
TCGAGAGCGCCGTGAAGAGCGGCAAAGCCGGCGCGAAGTGGGTCAAGATGCCGAAGGTTTGAAGAACCTAATCAACGTACGAACGAAAAAAGGCGGGTCGAAAGACCCGCCTTTTTTCACGGCACCGCCTCATGCGGTCGAGGGCGTGATCCCCTTGGTGTCATGGCGAGGAGCACAGCGGCACGGCCATCCCTTTTATGTCATGGCGAGAGCGCAGCAACGCGGCCATCCAGCTTTTGTCATGGCGAGAACAGGGATAAAGCGAAGCGCTTGCGTGAAGACGGCAATGCGCCCCAGCTCTCGCCATGACAAAATAAAGTAAGGGCGGTGGGTCCCGAAGGCGGGTCATAGACCCACCCTACTCCTCCCCACTCCCGCCCTACTTCCTCCCCTTCACCCACGCCTCATACTCCGCCCGCGGCATAAAGCGCAGCGAGGCGCTGTTGATACAGTAACGCAACCCGCCCTGGTCGCGCGGCCCGTCGGGGAAGACATGCCCGAGGTGCGCGCCATCAATCGCGCAATGCGCTTCCACCCGTCGCATGCCATAACTGTCGTCGGTGTGCTCCCCGACAAACGCCGGTTCCATCGGCTTGGTGAAGCTGGGCCAACCGGTGCCGCTCTCGAACTTGCCGCGGCTATCGAACAGCGGCGTGTCGCTGCAGACCGAAAAATACACCCCGTCTTCGTGATGGTCGTGAAACTCGTTTTTAAACGGCGGCTCCGTTCCTTGCCGACGCGCCACCCGATACTGCATCGGCGTCAATGCCGCCCGCCACTCGGCGTCACTGCGTTGCACCGCCACTTTAGTCATATCAATGACCACGTGGGAAGGCAAGCCACAGGCGGACTGGTCGGAAGCAGGCGGAGGCGTAGGTTTCATATGCGCGCTGACCCTACTCGCCCTCCTGAATTATTCCAGCGCGTCAGCAAAAAGGTGAAACAGACATTCCTGTCTGTTCAGTAGGTCCGGCTGCAGTCGGCCTTACGAATTAAGAATCCACTTCTCTCTCACTTCCCCACACTTGCTCCCCGACCTACAGACAGGAATATCTGTATCACCCATACCTACTCCGCCCTCAACGGCAGAGCGCCATCGGCGAATTCCGCCGTCAGCGGTTGCCCCGGCTTCACCCCCGCGCGGCGCATCACCGGCCGGCCGGATTCATCCTTCATCATCACAAAACCGCGCTGCAGGATCGACGCCGGGCTCGCGCCCTGCAGTCGCTTCCAGAGTGACAGCAACCGATGCGACTCGATCTGTACGCGCCGTTCCGGTGAGCGCTGCGCGAGCAAACTCCGGAGCTCGCCCAACCGTTGCCGGTGCATCTGGGTCGAATGCCGCAGCGCCGATGCGAGCCGGTTCGCCAGATCATCCACCCGCAAAGAGCCCTGCTCGATCTGCGCCGCCGGTGAGAGCAGCCGCAGCCGTGAACGCGCGTGATCCAGCTCGGCGCGCGCGTGTCGCACGCCCGCATCCAGCAGCGTCGTCATTGCTTCCTGCGCCTGCCGCACGCGATCCGCGCAACCCACAAAGTGGCTTGTGATCAACTCCGCCGCGGCACTCGGCGTTTCCGCCCGCAGATCGGCGGCGAAATCACACAACGTAAAATCTATCTCGTGCCCGACCGCCGAGATGATCGGCAGCTGGCACGCCGCGACCGCCCGCACGAGCGGCTCCTCGTTAAAGGCCCAAAGATCCTCGAGGCTGCCGCCCCCGCGACCGATCACCAGCAGATCAAAAACTCCCAGCTGCTCCGCCAGCCGGAGCATCGCGATCATGTCCGTCGCGGCCCCCTCGCCTTGCACCTTCGCGGGCAAGACCACCACGCGGCCGCACCATTTCCGTCGCATGATGATCCGCGCGAAATCCTGCACGGCCGCACCGGTGGGCGACGTGATGAAACCAATCGTCAGCGGCATCGTCGGAATCGCGCGCTTGTTCTCCGCGGCGAAGAGCCCCTCCGCCGCGAGCCGCGCCTTCAACGCCTCAAACTCCCGCTGCAATCGACCCACGCCATCGTCGACCGCCACGCGCACGATCAATTGATACTGCCCGCGCGCCTCGTAAACGCTGACCTCGCCATACACCACCACCTGCAAGCCGTCCCGCAACTTCACCGTCTGCCGCATCGCATCACCGCGAAACATCACGGCCCCCAGCTGCGCTCCGGCATCCTTCAGCGAAAAATAAACATGTCCGCTCGCCTGCATCCGGACATTGGATACCTCGCCGCGCACCCAGCTTGGGCGCACGCCGGTTTCGAGCACATGTTTCACCCGGCGCGTGAACTCCGTCACGCTTTCGGCCCGCGGTCCCTCGCCCAATTCCAGCTCAGCTTTCACGGGCAAAGTATTTTTTCCGGACCCATTGAAACAGGATCGAGGCGACCACCATCACACCCAGACCCATCACCACCGCCCCGATATTGCCGTTGAAAATCCCCCGCCCGAGCACGATGGCGCCGACCGCCAGGGGCAAAATCGATAACCAGGAAACAATCATGTAGAGTCGGAACGGTACCTCCGCGATGCCCAGCACGAAACATTGCAACGCATAGGGCGGACCCGGGGTCAGCCGAACGACGAGGAGGATGTTGAGAGCGTTCTCCCGGGTGACGCGCGGAACGGTGTAGCCATAACGGTTGATCAACCACGTGAGCACCGGCCGCAGGGCGTACCGAGAAAGCCAATACGCCAGCGCGAGATTCACCGCAATAGCCAGAAGCGCGAGCGCCACCACCGGCCCCATCCCCAGCTGCGCGGCAAACGCCTCACCGGCAGGAATCGTGAAGGCTGTCATCGGAGCACCGAAGGCGGGCAGGATCGCCATCGCCCCGAAAAATCCCCACGGCCCGACCTGGCGAATGAAGTCCATCAGGCCCTGCACCAGCGCACGGAGGTCCACGCCGCGTAAGAGCAAGACGACGCCGACCAGCAACACGACCGCTGCGATCGCGAGTTTCACGACCGGCACCCGGCGCTTTTGCACAACGACTTCAGTCAACATTGGCCGAAGGGTGCCGGCGGTACGGCCAGACCGTCAAGACACCAGACCGGCGCTCCAAAACAGTGAAAAAGGCATTCCTGCCTGTGCTCATAAATTCCGAGTCGCTCGGAGCGACTGCGGGGAACAGACAGGAATGTCTGTATCACTTTCGGCCCTGAATCGACCGTCGCGCATGATTTAACCGACGTTTTCCCGTG
Source organism: uncultured Opitutus sp. (assembly GCA_964450575.1). Lineage (GTDB taxonomy): Bacteria > Verrucomicrobiota > Verrucomicrobiia > Opitutales > Opitutaceae > ER46. The sequence continues at coordinate 3,644 of CAYVDZ010000282.1, read as the reverse complement.
ACTTGCGCGCGGGGAACACGCCGACTCTCCCCCACACCATGCCGCGCTTCGCCGCCTCCGCGCCCGCCGTCGCTGTCTCGGGTCCAACTGTTCGCCCGCCAAGCGAACGTCTGACCGCGATCGTGGCCGTGATCTGGCTGGTGATACTCGCCGGTGTCACCTTCGCCCATCCCTCGGCCACCCGCATGCACACCTGGCCGTGGGCCGGCTTTGTCCTCCTGCTTTGGGTCTTACCCGTGGGCGCGATGCTCGGCACCGC
>CAYVDZ010000282.1:0-3285 GCA_964450575.1 uncultured Opitutus sp. | reverse complement strand
CCGTGCCGTTCGGCCACTCGACTTACACCGCGGGTGCGATCGTGGCCCTCTTACCCTGGATCGCTCTGCAAGCGTGGAACGCCGCGGGTCTCCGCCGACTCGCTTGGATAGTCGCCACCGCAATCGGGCTGCTGGCGCTCGCCAGCACCAGTAGTCGCGGCGGCGTACTTGGACTCGGCGGAGCGGCCGGACTGGCGACGGTCGGCGCCATCCTTTTCGGCGGGTGGTCGCGTCGGCGCAAAGCCGCCAGCGCGCTCGGACTGCTCGCGTTGGGCGCGCTGGTGGTGGCCACGAATCCCCGGCTGCGAGAACTCGTGATCCATCGCCAATGGGGCGCCGATGCCGCCGAGAGTAACCTGCAACGCCGGGCGATGCTCGCCGCCGGGGTGAAACTCGGAGCCGAACGCCCGCTCCTCGGCTGGGGACCGGGGACCGTTCCACTGGCGTATCCAAAAATCCGATCCGCCTTGGATGGCGGCGTTGAAAATATTCTCCAACTGCACAGTACGCCGGCGCAAATCTGGGCGACAACGGGAGCGATCGGGATCGCCGCCGCGCTCTTCCTCGCAGCCGGTTTGATGGCCGCGTTGCGGCGCGCACCCAAAACTCCCGCGACGAGCGCGGCCGCCGCCAGTCTCGCCGGTTATGCGCTGATGGCGCTAACCGATCACCAGCTGGATGTGCCTGCCATCACGGTCGCCGTGGTCGTCGCCGGCGCGTTCCTCCTCGTCTCGGCGCCGCGTCAAGCGGAAGTCCACCCCGGTCGCGGCCTTCGCTTCGGCGTGGTCGCAATCGTGGGCATGATGATTCTCGTGCTGGCCCTTCCCACGCTCCCCGACGTGCGCGCACGGCAACTCTACGATCACGCCCTTTCGGCGCTTGCAACCGGCCGCACGCCCGATGCCCTCGCCGCGCTCGATCGGGCGACCCGCGCAACGCCCCACGATCCGTTTTTCGAACACGCGGCGGCCGCCCAGCGTTGGATGGATCCCAGCCCCGAGGCGCAATTGCTGCCGCCGGCTCTTCGTATCCGCGATGCGATTACGCGCCTGGAACAATCCCTCGCGACGGGCGCTCACCTGGAATTTGCCCATTTCAATCTCGGGTGGCTCCTCCTCGAAACGGGTCAACCGGCGCAAGCGGTCAATCATTTCAAAGCTGCCGCCCAGCTCGTTCCGGATAAAGGCGGTGTCTACTTCGGCCTTGGCCTCGCCCTTCGAGCAAGCGGCTTCCAGGCTGCGGCGGTGCGAGCGTTCGCCCTCGAATGGATCAACGACCCGCTCGCTTTCACGTCGCCCGCGTGGGAAGTGCCTGACTTGGCCCTGCTGGTGCCGGCGATCCGCGAGGAAGCCGGGCGCGTCCTCGATACTCTCGCGAGTCAATCGCCGGTAGCCGCCCGCGTCGGGCCATGGCTACGCTGGTGGTGGGGAACGCGGATGCATGACGCTCCCTCGGAGCGCACCGACGCGCCCTCGGGTTGGAACGTCGCGAGCAAAGCTTTCGCGGCCGCCTGGCCGGCGATTGCCGCGCGGGCGCCCCTCGACGCCGCAGCCCCAATGAGCAATTGGGGCCGCGCTTACGCCGCGTGGCGAACCGTCGCGGCGGCGGGTGAGGCCGCCCCGACTGCGTTTGCGCTCAGCGCGAAGGGCGACGCCGCTTTTGCGAGCGCGTTGACCCGACGAGCGCAACAAACGCGCGCGGACTTTCGGGCCTTCCTGGTCGGGGCGACAGGCGACGAGCCGACCGTTGTTCGCACGCTCCGGCGCGTTCGTCCCGGGTATGGCGTACTCGCACTCCACCCCGAGGGCGCACCGTTGCAGGATGTGTTTGTCGTGCAGGAAAATCGCGTGGCCACGGCGTTTGCGGTCGAACTTTTTCCGCGCAAAGGCTGGGTACCGGGACGTTTCCTGCTCGCCTTGCTCCCGGATCATCCGCGATGAGAGCGCCCGTGAGTCGCACGCATTCCAGTCGGCTGCGCAAAGTCATCCTCCCGGCCTGGCTGGTCGTGGGTGACGCACTCGTCGCCTTCGGCGGACTCGCCCTCGGGCACTGGTTGCGTTATGCGACGCCGCTCAGCCAGCTGGGTATCGACGTACCGGATGCGGAGTTCGTGCGCTATGTTCCGCTCCTCCTGCTGGGCGTGGTCTTCCTCATCGCCGGCTACGCCCAACTGAATCTCTACGCCGAACAGCTGCTGCTCCGGAAATACCAGAGCATCGCGTTGATCGTCAAAGGCACGACGCTCTGGCTGGCCGGCTATCTCGCGCTGGCCTTGGTGCTCAAGTTTGATCCGCCGATTTCCCGTCTCTTCGTGCCGCTCGCGTATGCCAGCGTGATCGCGCTCATGGTGATCTGGCGCAGCCTGTTTTACGCGGCGATCGTCCGACCCGGTTGGCGCGAACGCGTCCGGCAGCGGGTCGCGGTGCTGGGATGGAACGACGAAGCGCGCGCCCTGGCGGCGGAGCTTTCGGCCAAGCCGGCGCATCCGTATCAGTTTTGCGGAGTCATCACGCTTCCCGACGAGCCGGCCCTCCCGGAGTCTCTCGGCACCATCGAGGAACTCCCGGCCATCCTGGCGCGGAACGACCTCGATGTCCTGATCGCCGCGCGGACCGACCTGCCGCGCGACCAGCTGTTGCGCGTGGTCGAATCATGCGAGCGGGCGTATGTCGATTGGAAGGTGATTCCCTCGTCGTTCCAAATTCTCCTGAGCGGTTTACGCCTGCACACGATCGGCCAGTTACCGGTGCTGGGAATCGAGGAGCTGGCGATCAACAAAGTTTTCAACCGGGCCCTGAAGCGGCTGGTCGATATTATCGGAGCCACGTTGGGACTCCTCATTTCGGCGCCCGTGGTTGCCGTGCTGGCGGTGTTGATCAAGCGCGAGTCGCCGGACGGACCGGTGTTTTTCGCGCAAACGCGAGTGGGCGCGGGCCACCGGCCTTTCACGCTGTGGAAATTGCGGAGCATGGTGCCGGACGCGGCGGCGACCGATGGGGACCGCCAAAGTACGGCCCGCGGTGATACGCGACTGTTGCGGCTGGGAGCGTTCATGCGCCGGTGGAACCTTGATGAGTTGCCGCAGTTTTGGAATGTGCTGTGCGGACGCATGAGCCTGGTCGGCCCGCGTCCGGAGCGGCCGCATCACGTCGACCGCCTCGCGACGGAAATCGCGCATTATCATCCGCGGCACCTGGTCAAACCCGGAATGAGCGGCTGGGCGCAGATCAACGGCCTGCGGGGCGAGAGCTCGATCGCGCATCGGATCCAGCACGACATTTACTA
>CAYVDZ010000281.1:0-6865 GCA_964450575.1 uncultured Opitutus sp. | reverse complement strand
TGAAGCCGATCTGGCCGCCCACTCGCGCCCCGTAGGTCAGCCGAGCGATCCTCGCACGATATTGCCGCGTCCCGGTGCTACCGGCGACGAAGCCCATCGGCCCACGCTCGCCGTGGGCAAAAAGTTCCCCTAATTTCCTGCCGTGCCGGATCGGCGTTCGCGGTAGGTCCGGCCCGCTTTGATCAAATTCTCCCACCGGTTTCCCTCCTAACCCCTCTCTCCATGCGACTCTCCTTTCCGCTCGCTGCTTTGTTCCTCGCAGCATTCCTGCCCGCCATCGCGGCGCCCGTCGCACTTTTCGACGGCAAGTCGCTCGCCGGCTGGGAGGGCGACCTCAAGTGGTGGCGAGTCGAAGACGGCGCCCTCACCGGGGGCTCCACCACGGAGAAAGTTCCGCGCAATCACTTTCTCGCGACGAAGCGCTCGTTCCAAAACTTTGATCTTCGTCTGAAGCTCAAGATCACCGGCGATTACGTCACCGGCCTGCCGCCCAACAGTGGGATCCAGATTCGAAGTGTGCGCGTCCCCGGTTCCCCCGAGATGAGCGGTTACCAGGTCGATGCCGGTGATGGCTGGTGGGGTAAACTCTACGACGAGTCGCGCCGGCGGAAGGTACTATCCGAAGCCGCCGATCAGCCGGCCGTCAACGCCGCGATTCGTCCCGGAGAATGGAACGACTATCGCATCCTCGCCGAGGGCCCGCGCATCCGCTCGTGGATCAATGGCGTCGCCGCCCTCGACTATACGGAAACAGAACCGCTCATCGCCCTCGATGGGCACATCGGCATTCAGATCCATAGCCGCAGCATCGTGCTGGTGCAGGTCAAGGATGTCACGATTCAGGAATTGCCCTCGACGCCCGGCGCTCCGACTTGGGATCAGGTGGGTCGGCCATCACCCCGGCCTGCGGCCAAGGCCAAGAATGCGAAGGTCGGCGCCTTGAAGGGCAAGGGATCGTCCACACCGGCACCCGCACCCGCGCCCGCCGCCGTCCCTGCCACCACGGTTCCCGCCAGGGACATCAGCTATAACACCGTCACCACGGGCGCCCTCTCGCCCGAGGAACAGCGTCGTTCGTTCCAGCTCCCCGACGGATTCGAGGCGGAACTCGTGGTCGCCGAGTCCGACGGCTTTGGCAAGTTCATCGCCGTGGCCTGGGACGCGCAGATGCGGCTCTGGTCCATGACCGCGCTCGAGTATCCCGTGGATGGTAACGAACAGAAGGCTGCGTCCGATGCGCTGTTTGCCAGTGGTGGTCGCGACAAGGTCGTCGTCTTCGACGCCCCCTACGGCGTTCCCGCGCCGGGCCGTGCCGCCGTCTCCGCCCCTCCCCGCGTCTTTGCCGACGGCCTCGTGATGCCGCTCGGCGTCCTGCCTTATAAAAACGGAGCGTACGTTCAATATGGCGCGGATATTCGTTTTTACCGCGACACCAACGGCGACGGTCGCGCTGACGGCCATGATGTTGTGCTCACGGGTTTCGGTACCCAGGACTCGCACCTGTTTCCCCATCAATTTCTCCGGCAACCCGGTGGACAGATCTTTGTCGCGCAAGGTCTCTTCAATTACTCCAAGGTCCGGCGTCCCGGTGGCCAGTCGTTTGCCGATGGTTCCACGGAAATTCTTTTTAATCAGTGCAAGCTCGCCCGTTTTTCTTTGGACGGCTCGAGCTTCGAGAATCTCACCGCGGGTCCCAATAATATCTGGGGAATGCACACGAGTCGCGAGGGCGAAACGTTCCTGCAAGAGGCCAATGATTTTGGCTACGCGGTCATCCCCTACGAGCCGGGCATCCACGTGCGCACCGGCTCGAAGGAACTCTTGCGCTCCTATCAGCCCCTCATGCCCCCACCACTGGGTGAGCAACGCATGGGCGGCACCGGCTTGAGCGGTCTCGCGCTGGCCGAAGATCGCGACGGTCTTTTTCGACGCGTGGGTGCGGTCGATTCCGATGGCTCCCATGTCTTCTACCTCGCCAATCCGATCGCCAACTCGATCCAGGTGGTGCGGGCCACCCTCGAGGGCGGACGCTATCGTTTCGAGAAACTCGCGGACTTTCTGACGACGAGTGATCGCTGGTTCCGCCCCGTTGCTCTCCATTTCGGCCCTGACGGCGCCCTCTATATTGTCGATTGGTATAATAAGATCATTTCGCACAACGAGGTTCCGCGGGCCCACCCGGACCGCGACAAAACGCGTGGCCGCATCTGGCGCATCCGCCATCGGGAACAGTCGCGGGAGGTTCCGCCCGACCTCACGCGGCTCGATGATCGCGCGCTCCTCGCGCAGATCGGCGGACCCAACGCGCTCGTGTCACGTCTCGCGTGGCTTGAAATCATCGACCGGCAGGCGGCTTCACTCACGCCCGATCTGGAAAAGATCGCCGGCGACCGATCGGTCGCGATCGATCGCCGCTTGGGTGCGTTATGGGCGCTGGAAGGATTGAAGCCCGTCAGTACTACCTTACTGAATACGTTGGCTCGTGACCCGGCCTTTACCGTCCGTCACGAAGCCGTCCGGCTCGCCGCCGCGCCGCCGCGATCGGAGAGCGAATTTCTCGGCGTGGTTGCGCCGCTCATCAGCGATCCCGTTGCGGCAGTCCGGGCCGCCGTGGGCGATTCGCTCCGCCGGGTACCGGGCGCCAGCCCGCGGGTCATGGCGCTCGCCGCGCAGCTCGGTCGTGCCTCGCTCGCCACGGGCAGCGAGGGCGAACGTTACGACCGCGAATTCGAGCGTTATTTGGCCCGCTGGGCGATGGAACTGAACCCGGACGCGACACGGGCGTTTCTCGCCTCAACCGATGGCCGGGCTTTTCCACTCGAGAATCGAATCCTCGCCACGTTGGCGCTCAACGGAAAGGAGGCCGCACTCGGCCTGGCAACGCTCAGTCGCGAACTCTCTCGTCCGTGGAACGAAGAGGAGGTTCGCGCGTTGGCCGGTCATCTGGGTGAAGCCTCGGTGCGCGAAGCGTTGGCGGCGGCGCTCGCTCGCCCCAGCACGCGGCAACCGGTGCTCGTTGCCCTGCTTTCCCTTCGTACCACCATCGAAACAGGACCGCTCGCGTCGGCGCTTACGCAAGCGGGACAAGTTCTCTTGGAAAGTCGCGCCCCCGAGGATGTAACTTTGGGTGCGCAGATTGCTGGTGCGTTCAAGCTCACTGCTCTCGAGCCGGCTCTCGTTGCCGCACTCCGTCACGGCTGGACTGCCGGCACGCTCACCGCGTCGTCTCAGGCGGCCTTGCAGGCCCTCCGCGAAATCGGTGTCGGTCCCACACCCTTGTTTGAGGAGCTGACCCGCGACGCCAAGACGGAGGCGGTTCGGTCTCAAGCGCTCGCCTCTCTGGCCGCCTCGCGTGCGCCTGACGCCGCGGTTCGGTTGGTGCGCTTGCTGCCGGTACTTACCACCCGTCAGCGGGGGAGCGCCTTGGAACGTCTCGCCAGCACCACTGAAGGCGCGACTGCGCTCGTCAAAGGGTTGAGGGAGGGCACAGTGGCGAAAGCGGACGTTGGGATCAGCACGGTGGATAAATTGCGGACCTTGCTTCCGTCGGACGTACACGTGGCCGAGCTGTGGCAGGAACGGGGAGGCGACGCGCAGCGGACGCTTCGTCTGGGCGGCGGGTCGGACGATTATTCGGCGACCAGCCTTACGCTCACCGGGCCTTTCACGGTGGAATGCTGGGCCAATCTCGATCCGACGATCGACAACCGCGACGGCCTGCTCGGCGCGCCCGGGATTTTCGATCTCAATTTCCATGCGGGCCAGCTCCGCGTCTGGATTGGCGGCGGGGCTGGCAACGTCGTAGTCGCGACCAAGAAAACCGCGCCAAGGGTCTGGACGCATTATGCCATCACGCGTGACGCCGAAGGGGTGTTTCGGATCTATATTAACGGCGAGCTTGATGCCACGAGTGCGGCGACCGATCAGAAGGCGTATGCAGGTCTTGACTTGGGGCGCACCAGCCCAGCCAAAGGCGGCACGGCTGGCTGGTTTGCCGAGTATCGCGTGTGGAGTACCGCCCGCTCTCCGCGCGAGATCCGGGAGAACTTTGACCGCAGCTTCGGTGGCAGCGCCGCTGCGCCACGTTCCGATGGCTTGGCCCACGTCTTTGCCGGTGCCAGCTGGGGTACGCTGCAAGGGAGCGCCCGCATCGAAGCAGCGGAGGATATTCCAGTTCTCCTCACCGATGCCGAGGCGGCCGTTCAGGCGGAGAAGTTTAACGTTTTCCGCAGTCTTGCGAACACCCGTGGCAACCCCGAGGCCGGCCAAACCCTCTTCACTCCACTCTGTCTCTCCTGCCATCAACAGGGTGGTCAGGGCGGCCAGATTGCACCACCCCTCGATGGCATCGGCCTCAGCGGGGTGGATGCGATGTTGCGTCACATTCTCACGCCGAGCGCGGCGATGGAGAGCGCGTATCGTATCTTCCGGGTGGTGACAAACGACGGACAGGTGCAGGAGGGTTTTCTGGTCGAGGAGAACGCGACGTCGGTCGCGCTGCGCAGTCCCGGCGTCGAGGACCGGCGGCTTCCGCGTGCGGACATTCGCAGCGCCGGGTACCTCCGGCGCTCCCTCATGCCCGAAGGATTGCTCGAAGGCATGGCGCCGGCGCAGGTGAGCGATCTCTTCGCGCACTTGAAGTCGCTGCGTTGATCAAGCCGAGCCGTCGCCACGCAAGGAGCGGAGACGGTAGTGTGAAGGAGGCATCCCGACACAGCGGGTAAAGGCGCGCGTGAACACATCGCTGCTATGATAACCCACCTGGGCGGCGATCGACTCCAGTTTGTCGTCGGTGGTTTCGAGCAGTTCCTGCGCCCTCTGTATCCGCATATAGGTGACGTGCTCCATCGGCGTTCGTCCGAGATCCCGGAGGCAGAGCCGGCGCAGGTGTTCGGCGCTGACGTGACACTGGGCGGCGAGGGTGGAGAGTTTCCAGTCACTGTGCAGGTCGCGGGCCACGGATTCCCAAAGGGCGCCGACTCGCGATCCGCTCTGCCAGGGCCGCGCGCTGCGCAGGCAGAGCCGCTGGACCAGGCTGACCCAGTGATGGATTTCTGCAGGGTCCTGTTCGGCAGTCACCGCTTCGCGCAGACCGGCAATGACGCGGCCGAGCTGTTCGGCGCCATGCTTGACTCGCAACGGAGACGCCGCGCCTACCAGCGGCTTGGTCCAAGGCGCCTCATCATAACGTACCCAGGCAAAGACCCACGGTTTGCCGCGCAACGCCGAGAATGCGTTCAAAGTGCGCGGTGGGGCCAGAACCACGGTGCCGGCGGGAATGGTTTGCCAGCGGCCTTCCAGCCAGATTTCCCCCTGACCTTCAATGCTCGCAAGAAAGAAACTCCCTGCCGGCCGCAGCCGCACCCGGCGATACGGATACTGTGCTGTGTCGATCCCTAAACGCGCAATGTGATAAGCGGCAAATTCCGGGCACTCCTTCGCCTCAAGGACCCAGATTCGGGAACGACGACCGTTGGTGGTGATATCCTGATCAGCGGGAAGTTCGGACGTCATCGATTTGGAACGGTTCGATCTGAGGGGGAATTGGGGAGTTCGGGTTGTCGCGTTTTGACGGGTTCGGTTGTCGCGAACGGAAGCGACGTAAGGTGCCATTTCGTCGTGGGCGAAGGCGCCCGACGAAAGGACAAGGTGACAAACTCTTATCGAGTCTTAATCAGTCTATACTGAATAGGCATCAAGACGGAAGGCCCAAAACTGGGAGTGGTCGAAGTCCTCCATAGCCACAGGGTCATATATTCGTCCTGTGCCCCAGCATTGGTGGAAGAAGCGCTCGAAGGGCGACAACATGATTTTATCCGCCCTACCCGGCGGGGTTATGTTCCACCACTGACACGGCCAACGACCGACCAAAAGGATGTCGCATATGCGACATCCTGTTGGTCGGAGGATCAAGGACGCGCACAATTCGGTCGATCAAGCAGGGCGTTAATCTGCCGATCCGAGGAAGCAAGGATTGGTGCGGAGGGTTTTCTTGTCGGAAACGCGATTGAGGTGATTCAGGCATCGAGTCGTTCCCGCGCAGTCAGCCTCGAGCCCGGTGTGCACCTGAACTCATGCGAAGGCCGCGGAGCGAACGACACCTCCGTCGCGGAGCCGGGGAGGCGGAGATCCGGGAAACAACGCTCAGTCCGGCACGACCAGTTTCATGTCGCATATGCGACATGAAACTGGTCGATCCCGGAACGAGGTGCTTGGCGCCACGCGGTTGATGGCATTAGGTTTTTGTCGTCGTGAGCAACCGCGTTGAGCTGAGTATCGCCCGGATGATGGTGGCAAGGAAGGTTGTTCATTGCGAAAACGTCACCGCCGACTGCGGCAATCCACGAGGATCGCCACGTCATGGTTCTTGGGCTCCGGCACCACCCCGTGTTTAAAGCCAGGAGGCGCCAACGACGGATGATTCAGATTAACACGCTGCTGAGGAAATTGCCTCTTCTATATACAGTCTTGGGAGCAATTGAAAAACGTCTGCGTCAAACCCGGGTCGCAATGACCGGCGTGCGTGCGTCAATCAATGCGTCCCTCTTCTCATCAGCCTCGGGGGGCGAAATGTTACGCGACGTAGTCGGCTTCGCTCACGTGTTCCTGCCAAGCGGCAGTCTTCCCTTCGGCATCTGCCCGCTGCACGGCCAGGTGGACCATGATCGAGTGTGGCGCGGCGCCGTGCCAGTGGCGCTCGCCGGGCTCAAACCAGATCACGTCGCCGGGCGCCAGTTCCACAATGCCCTCGCCGGCTTTTTGGGCACGCCCAAGGCCCGACACGATTTGCAGTAGTTGCCCGTGGGGGTGGGTATGCCATGCCGTGCGCGCGCCGGGTTCGAAGGTCACGACGTTGACCCTGACG
>CAYVDZ010000280.1:0-6878 GCA_964450575.1 uncultured Opitutus sp. | reverse complement strand
TTGGTCTTTCCGTCTCGTGCGCAGATTCCGGGAGTGAAGCCGCCGCGTTTTCCAAGTCCGGGATCGTGACGGAAAAAACAGGGAGGAACGCTAATCTCCGCTGATCTCCGCTCATCTATCAATGAACCTCTGAGATCAGATTTCGGGGTTCCTCGCTGTTTCCGGTGAGCACAGAAGAATGAACAGAAGATAACGGAGGAAACGAAGATCCCATCTTCCATCGGTGGATCCAATTGCGTTTTTAAGATTAAAATCGGCAATTGGCCTCGAACGGCCTTCGGAGACCGATGCAGACTCGGTTTTCAGCCGGCCGGGATTAGGCTCGATTACGGTTTACAAGGCGCGCGGGTGTCGGATTGGGACGCCGCGTGGGATCCCGCGTTCGTCTCCGCCCATCTACTTTCGGCCGATCAGCCGCCGATGTAACTCATTTCGACCTTCGCCCGCGCTTCACCGCTCGCGAGAACTTCGGCGCGCTCATCACTGTAGCGATCCATGCGGCCCAACCAGATCCGGCGGAGGAAGCTTTCCAGTTCCGCTCCGTTCGAACCCGCCCGGAGCGCGCCCAGCACATCCCACCCGAGCGAGGCGAAGAGACAGGTGTAAAGCTTGCCGTCGGCCGATAACCGCGCCCGGTGACAATCCCGGCAGAACGGCTCGGTCACCGAGCTGATCAAGCCGATTTCGCCCCGGCCATCCTTATAACGATAACGGGAGGCGACTTCCCCGCGGTAGGCCGGGCCGATCGGCTCCAGCGGCCACAATGCGCCGATGCGCTCCACGATCTCCTTCGCCGGGATCACGCGCTCCCGGGCCCAATGGTTGGTGTTGCCGACATCCATGAACTCGATGAAGCGCAACGGGTGTCCGCGCTCCCGGAAATACTCGCACAACGCCGGCAATTCCGCGTCGTTCACGCCGCGTTGCACCACGCAGTTGATTTTTACCGGCAGCCCCACGGCGGCCGCCGCCTCGATGCCGCGCAACACTCGCGCGACCTTGAAGCCGAGGCCGTTGAGCTTTCCCGCGGTGGCATCATCGAGGGAGTCGACCGACACATTAATGCGATCGAGCCCGGCGGCTTTTAACGCCGGCGCCCGTTTTTCCAGCAGCCAGCCATTGGTCGTGAGCGCCACGTCCTTGAGTCCGATCTCGTGTTTCAACACCCGGATCAGTTCGGGCACATCGGCGCGCAACAACGGTTCGCCGCCGGTCAGCCGGATTTTCTCCACGCCGAGCGCACAGAAGGCCCGGACGATCTGCGTGAGCTCTTCCAGCTTCATCAGCTGGGGATCGCGGAGGAAGGCATGGCCCGGACCAAAGATCTCCGCGGGCATGCAATACGGGCAACGGAAATTGCAGCGGTCGGTGACCGAGATGCGCAAATCGCGGAGCGGGCGGTGAAATTGATCGGTGGGTGAACCCATGCAGGTGTGGCTTTACGCCGGAGGGATTCACAGATGAAGCTTGTTTCGTCGCGGCGTAAAGCCGCTCTTCCAGTTTCCCCATGCTCACCCCGACCGAGGCCGAACGGCTGATCTTCGATTCCATTGCATCGTTTCATCGCGAAGATTGTCCGTTGAGCGGCGCGCATCGCCGCGTGCTGCGAGAGGATATCTGCGCGGATCGTGATTTGCCGCCGTTCAACCGCGTGACGATGGACGGCTATGCGTTGCGGGCGGAGGCGTTGCACGATGGCGTGCGAACGTTTCGAATCGAAGCGATTCAGGCGGCCGGGATGCGGGCCTTTACGCTCGGCGAGGCCGCGGACCTTTGTATTGAAATCATGACCGGCGCGGTGCTGCCGGAAGGCGCGGATTGTGTCGTGCCTTACGAGGAAACGAAACACGAGGGCACGACGATGATAGTGACCGGCGAGGTGGCGGGATTGGTCGCCGGAAATGCCATTCACCGGCGCGGCAGCGATCACCGCACGGGTGAGGTCATCGTTCGGGCGGGCACGCGTTTGACCGGACGCGAAATCGCCGTGGCCGCCGCGTGTGGTTACGGCACGTTGACGGTGAGCCAGCTGCCGAAAATCGCCGTGGTCGCGACCGGCGATGAACTGGTCGAAGTGGATGCGCCGGTGTTACCGCATCAGATCCGTCGCAGCAACGATCACGCGATCAGTGCGGCCCTGCAGATGGCGGGTTATCCGCACGTATCGCGTTTTCATTTCCGCGATGTGCGCGCCGAGATCGAGCACCTGCTCTGGCACATTCTGGCGGAGTACGACGTGGTGATTGTGACCGGCGGGGTTTCGAAGGGGAAATTCGATTACCTGCCTGCCGAGCTTGAACGGCAACAGGTGAAGAAGATCTTTCACGGGGTGGCGCAGCGCCCTGGCAAGCCGATGTGGTTCGGCCTGAGCTTGCGGCGGACGCCGGTCTTCGCCCTGCCCGGCAATCCTGTATCGTCGTACACCTGCCTGCATCGCTACGTGTTGCCGGCCTTGGCGCGCGCGAGCGGGCTCACGCCCCCGGAGCCGCGGAAAGTGGCCTTGGCAGACCCGGTCACATTCAAGCCGAAGCTTGCATACTTCCTGCCGGTGACGCTGAGCAGCGGGCCCGCGGCGCAGTTACTGGCGCGTCCTGACCCGAGCAATACGTCGGGTGATTTCGCCGGTTTGCTGGGCACGGAAGGGTTCGTCGAGTTGCCAGCCGAGACGACGGATTTTCCCGCGGGGACCCTCACGACCTTTCACGCGTGGGTTTAAACAAGTTGAAAGCGCGGGCATCCGCGCTGAGTTTCCCGGTGATGTTTTCGCACCTCGACGCGCAGAACCGCCCCGCCATGGTCAACGTGGGCGACAAGGCCATCACGCGCCGTACCGCGCATGCGGTTGCCATCGTCACACTTCCCGACGCGTTGGTTGCGCTGCTCCACGAAGGCGAGATCGCCACGAAGAAAGGTCCGATCTTCCATACTGCTGTTCTTGCCGGCGTCATGGGGGCGAAGAGGACGAGCGATCTCATCCCATTGTGCCATCCCTTGGCGCTCGAAGACTGTCAGGTCGAGATTACGCCCAATCCGGATCGGAAGGAAATCGAGATTCACTGTCGCGTGCAGACGCAGGCAAAAACGGGCGTGGAAATGGAAGCGCTCACCGGTGCGACGGTTGCGGCGCTGACCTTCTATGACATGGCAAAGGCCGTGACGCAGGGTATGGTCATCAAAGACGTCCGGCTGATTGAAAAGACCGGCGGGAAGAGCGATTATCGCGCCCCGCAAGCGGTCGCTTGAGTGCGGGGCTATTTTCATCCTCACCTACTATTATGATTACGCTGAACGTTCAGTATTTCGCGATCTTGCGCGAGCAGCGCGGTGTTTCGCAGGAGCAGCTTTCGACGGCGGCCCACACGCCGGCCGCACTCTATGAAGAATTGCGAGCGCGTTATCCGTTCACGTTACCGGGTGATCGCGTTCGCGCGGCCGTCAACGAAACCTTTGTCGACGCGGATAAGGTGTTGAAGGACGGTGATCAGGTGGTGTTCATCCCGCCGGTGGCCGGGGGCTGAGATCGCGCCCCATGACTTTCCGGATTTCCACGACTCCGATCGAGGCCGCTTCGCTGCAACGTGCCTTGGGCGATGAGCGGGCGGGCGCGTGCGTCACCTTCGAAGGCTGGGTTCGGAATTGGAACGAGGGGCAACCGGTTTTGTCGCTCGAGTACGAGGCCTACACTCCGCTGGCGGAGAAGGAAGGAGAGCGTATTCTCGCCGAAGCGCAGCAGCGGTTTGCGCTGCTCGGGGCCGTCTGCGTGCATCGCGTGGGGCTCCTGCAATTAGGCGAAATGGCCGTGTGGGTCGGTGTCACTGCGGAGCATCGCGGTGCGGCGTTCGAGGCGTGCCGTTACATTATCGACGAGGCAAAGGCCCGGGTGCCGATCTGGAAAAAAGAACACTACGCCAGCGGCGCAACCGCTTGGATCAACTGCGCCACGCGTGGCGGGCATTCTGATCCCGCGGCGATTCCGCCGGCTTGAGCGGGGAATGATTGGGAGAGTGCGGCCGGAGCAGGGGCGGGGCGGATTGCCGCTGTTGCTGAAGCGATGGCGCGCGTTGCGAACTCAATCCGCGTGGTTTCCCGCTCGATTTTTCGCCGTTAGCCCGCTACGTCCACGGCCATGTTCTCTCCGGCTGCCGTAGCTTCGGTCTTCTTTGCCGCCACCTCCTTGCGCGATCTTCCCATTGATTTTTGGCTGCGCTTGGGGGTCGGAATCATTGGCCTGATCATCGCTGTCACGGTCGCTCGTAAACTCGCGCAAACGAACAAAATCGTGCTCGGTGTCGTGATTTTTGTCGCGGCCACCATCCTCGGTTTCAATTGGATCTACGAGCGGAACGAGCCGTCGTGGGCCACGCCGGCCGTGCAGTGGCTGGCGGAGTTTCTCCCGAAGAAGCTGGGGTAAGGCCGAAGGAGCGGGTGAGAGCCCGTGGGCGTTACGCCCCGGCATTTACGCGCGGGAGTTCAATCGCGAGGAACGCGGTGAACCGAGGCGCTGTCCGTGACTCTAAGTCGCTCCATGATTACAAACGATGATACCGCGCTCCTCGTCTTAAAGGACCTTATTCTCGCCGGCCGGGACGCGGAGCAGGGTTATCAACTCGCCGCGGATCGGGTGAAGCTGCCGGAGCTGGTCCAGCTCTTCGAAGGCTACGCTCTGCAGCGAAGAAAGTTTCTCCTTGAGCTGGAAGAACGGGTCCGGACGCTGCGAGGTGCACCCCCGGCAGGCAGCACGGCCAGCGGATCGCTCCATCGCGGTTGGATGGGGTTGAAGGCGGCCTTGGAAACCGCCGAAGCCCATGCGCTGCTCGCAGAATGCGAGCGCGGTGAGGCCTTTTCCGCGAAGGCCTACGCGGCGGCGCTCAGCGAGGTGGATGTCGATACCCAGACCCGTCAGCTGATCCAACACCAGTACGAACAGGTTCAGGCGGCTCACGACCGCGTCCGCCAACTGCGCGAAAGCGCGACCTACGCTCACCAGTAAACCGGACTGTGATCGTTTGCAGCCGACACCCTTTCCGCTTCGCTGCGTTCCGGGTCCGAAGGCGAGGTTTTGCTTGAGCGGGTTGCGGAATCCAGCAGACGAGACGAGCTTGGAATGTAGAACATCCCGCGTCCGCGGCTGTCGTCGGATCTCTTCCTCCTTATTGCTATTTGAGCTTCATGAAATCGAGCGTCCCCTACCTCTCCCTCGCCTCTGCCATGCTCGCGCTGGCGATCGGCGCGACCTTCAGTCTTTACGCTGGTGATGCCAAAGCGCCCGCCTCGGAGCGGCCTTCGAAGAGTGTGCCCGCCAAGTCGAAGTCCAAAACCCCGAGTACAGCGCCATCCTCCGAGCAACGCGTCCCGCTCCGGATTTCCGTCGATAGCAAACCGATCGACCGCGAGCGCGCCGACCGGGTCAGTTATGCGCCGATCATCAAACGCACCGCTTCGAGTGTTGTGTATGTCTATTCCAGCAAGCGGGTGCGCGGCCGGGACTTGTCTCCTTTCCTCAACGATCCCCGGTTTCGCCGGTTTTTTGATTTGCCCGGGATGACGCCGCCCGATGACGAGGCTCCGGGGACCACACCTCCCCAAGGTCGCGGCGGCAATCGTTTCCGCATGCCGGATTCCACTCAGCAGGGCCTCGGCTCCGGTGTAATTATCACTCCCGATGGTTATATCCTGACCAATAATCACGTGATCGACGATGCAGATGAGGTTCGGGTCTCGATCGGTAATTCCACGAAACGCTACGATGCGAAGGTCGTGGGAAAAGACGCGTTGGCTGACATCGCCGTGCTGAAAATCGAAGCGACTGATCTTTCGCCGGCGGTCTTCGGCGATAGCGAACAACTGGAGATCGGCGATGTGGTCCTCGCGATCGGAAATCCCTTCGGGGTCGGCCAATCGGTGAGCCGCGGAATCGTCAGTGCCCTGAGTCGTGGCGTGGGTATCGGCCCAATCGAAGATTTCATTCAGACCGACGCTGCCATCAATCCGGGTAACTCGGGTGGCGCGCTGATCGATACCGAAGGCCGGGTCGTCGGCATCAACACGGCGATCCTCTCGCGTACGGGTGGTTTCGCCGGCGTCGGATTTGCCATTCCGATCAACCTCGCCCGCAATCTCGCCGAACAGATCGTGAATACCGGCCGGGTGAGCCGCGGGTTTCTCGGCGTGGGGACGCAGGACATCACGGAAGAGCTGGCAGGCCAGTTCGACGCCGAGAAAGGCGCCATCATCAGCGAGGTCACCGAGGACAGCCCCGCCGAACGCGCTGGTCTCAAGGCCGGGGACGTAATCACGAAGATCAACAAAACCGAGATCCGGGACACGCGGCATTTGTTGCTTACCGTCGGACAGCATTCGCCCAACACGGAGGTGGCGGTTGAATACCTGCGTGATGGCAAGAAAGGGACTGCCTCCGTACGGCTGGCAGTCCGGCCGGAACAGGCGATCGCAGGCGACGACCGTGGCGGCATTGCGGAAGATGTCGGCGTGTTGAACGGCGTCGGCGTGGGTGACATCACGGCGGAAGTCCGCGATCAGTTGCAAGTCCCGTCGCGTATCCGCGGAGCCATTATTACGAGTGTCGACGCCGACAGTCCGTCGGCGAAACAAGGCTTGCGGGAAGGGGATATTATTCTCGAGCTCGACCGTCGTCCGGTCGTCGACGCGGATTCCGCGGTGAAGTTGAGCGAGGAAATTCCGGGACCGAAAGTGCTTGTTCTTATCTGGCGCGAAAACCGCACTCGTTATCTCGCGATCGACGAATCCCGCGAGTAAGCGGGCCGGTGGGTCATCCTGCGGTTGGGCGTGTCCGCGGGACGCGCGCCAACCAGGGGCGCGGAGGCTCCCGCGTATCCTGACTCCACTCGCTTCTGAAT
>CAYVDZ010000279.1:1159-6878 GCA_964450575.1 uncultured Opitutus sp. | reverse complement strand
GCCCACCATTGCCGCCGTCAAGGCTGGTGCGCATGTCTATGTGGAGAAGCCCACGGCGCATACCATCGGTGAGAGTCAGGCCATGCTCAAAGCCGCCCGCGCGAACAACCGCGTGGTCCAGGTCGGCACGCACCGCCGCGCTTCACCGCACACGATCAGCGCCCGTGAGTTCATTCGCGCCGGAAAAATTGGGCCCGTGGGAATGATCCGGTGTTTTGTGAACACGGGCGGTACCGGGCCTGAAACGCCCCTGCCCACGCAACCGGTGCCGCGGGAACTCGACTGGGATATGTGGTGCGGCCCCGCGCCCCTCCGCCCTTTCAACGGTGGCGATCCACGCTTTCCTGACCAAGGTTCCGGTACCCGCGGCATTCACCCTCGCGGCCACCGGCAATACCTCGACTACGCCAACGGTACGCTTGGCGATTGGGGTATTCATTGGTTTGATCAGATCCTCTGGATCACCGGCGAGAAAGCCCCCAAGCGGGTATTCTCCACCGGCGGGCGTCCGATCAAGGGTGCTCCCGTGCTCACGCCGAACGAACAAACCAGCGACGCGCCCGATCACCAGGTGGCACACTACGCGTTTGATAATTTCACGGTCGCCTGGGAATCGCGTCAGTTTGCGGGTCACAACGCGGAGAAAGGTGAACATGCAGGCTGCTATTTTTATGGCACGAAGGGGACCTTCCACCTTGGCTGGCGGCGCGGTTGGACCTTTTATCCGGTGAACGCATCCGATCCGGTGCTGCATGAAGAGCCAAAATTGAATGAGCCCGACGGCCAGAATATCACCGGGCTCTGGACCGATTTTCTCCACTGTATCAAAACCGGCGCGCGGCCCATCTCGGACATCGAAGAGGGTCATCTTTCGAGCAACTGTTCCATGCTCGGAATGATGAGTTATAAGCTCGGTCGCAGCCTCGAGTGGGACGCCGCCAAGGAACGCGTCGTGGGTGACGAGGCCGCGAACAAACTGCTGCGCCGCCCGTATCGAAAGGGTTGGGAGTATCCGACCTGATGATACGTGCTGGTCTGATCGCAGGGGAACCCGAGGTTGCTCGGGGCGCGGCGGGTTGATCGGAAGCGCGTTCCCCGTCAACCCCCGGGCCGGAATTTCGACGAACCGAGCGCTATGCGCTCGGAGCGGGCTTTTCTCGGACGAGCGTTCGCAGCCCGCGAATCAGCCGTCCAATTCCCGTGGTGGCGGTCTCTTTCTGCAACGCTCCGTAGGCGACTCGAAGCGTACAAGAGTCATGAAGGCCAAACGCATTGCCGGGAATCACGGCGACCCCGTGTTCACGAATCAGTCGCTCCGCCAGCTCCAGCGCGGGACGAGTAGTGTGCACCCGCAGCAGAAAATAAAAGGCGCCCTGGGTGTTCGGTACGTCAGCGATTCCTTCGGACACCAGGACCGCAAGTTCGCGGCGCACCATCGCTCGTACCTCGGTGATCTCGCTCCGTCGTTCGTGTACAAATGCCGTGCCGGTCCGAAGGGCGCCGATCGCTCCGTATTGCGAGATGACGGGCGGGCAAATGAGCAGCGTGTCCTGAGCTTTGCGCATGGCCGCTTCGAGCTGGGAGGGGAAGACCATCCAGCCAATCCGCCAGCTCGCAAAACCATAGGCCTTCGACATGGAATAGAGCGAGAGGGTATGCGCCGCGCTATTCGGGAGGGCTGCCGCTGAGAAATGAGTCGCGCCCTCGTAGGTGAAGTATTCATACGCCTCATCACTGACGTGAAAGATCCCGCGTTCGGCGCATAACCGGTTCACGTCCGCCAGTGCCGCAGGCGGATACACCGCGCCGGTGGGATTATTCGGTGAAACCGTGATGATCGCCCGCGTCCGCGGCGTGATGGCATCGCGGAGGGCGTCGACGTCGAGTTGATAGTTCGCATCGGTCGGCACCAAAATGGGACGGCAATTTGCCATCGTGACCGCCATCTCGTGGTTGAAATAATACGGTGTCGGCAGGATGAACTCGTCGCCCGGATCGGCGATCGCCAGGACGAGATTCATAAACGCCTGATTGCCTCCGGCCGTGATCATCACGCGATTATCCGCCGTGAGCTGAATCCCGTTTTCCTCCTCCAGCTTGCGCGTGACGAGATCCAGCAGTTCCGGCACACCTGCGACGGATTGATATTTGTGATTCGCCGGGTCGGCGAGAAAGCGCTCGACCTGCGCGGCCGCGGCCGGAGGCGGGGCGTAGCTGACGACACCCTGGCCCAGGGAAATTGTGCCAGGACACTGCCGTATCAACTCGGCAATGACAGGAATGATCGGCGCCTGCACGGCGCGAAGGCGGAGCGATTCGTGCATCAGCATCTTCAAGGGGAGTGCCACCGATCATTCACGCCCGTCTGCCCGCGGCAAGTGCGGTGACCTTAGATCTTGAAACCCAGCTGAACTTCAATCCCGGAGCTGCGATTTCAACCGCCGGTTTCAACTGCCGACCTGCGACACGAGCCAGGCGGTGTATCCGATATAAACTGACAGCAAGGCGGCGCCCTCGATCCGGTTGATGCGCCCGCCGGAGTGCGCCAGGGGCAGCAGGGCGACGGCGGTAACGAGCATCACGCCCAAATCCAACCGGCTGATTTCACTCGTGTCGATGGGCTGCAGCAGCGCCGCGACGCTAAGAATTCCGAGCACGTTGAAGATGTTGGATCCGACGATACTGCCGATCGCCACATCACCATGGCGTCGGATTGCGGCCACGAGCGAGGTGGCTAATTCCGGCAGACTGGTTCCAAACGCCACAACCGTCAGGCCGATTACGGCGTCGGAGGCTCCCCAGGTTTTCGCGAGGTCGACGGCTCCGGTGACGAACAGGTGGGAGCCGGCAATCAATCCGGCGAACCCGATCAGCACGAGAGTGATCGAGCGGCCGAGCGACGGTTGCCCGCGATGGAAGTCTTGATCGTACTCCTGACCGGCCTCCGTGCTGGTTTCGGCCCGGGCCTGGCGCAGGGTGAGCCAGGTATAGATGAGGAGCCCCGCGAGCAGCACTACGCCATCGATCCGCCCCAAGCTGCCATCCCAGAGTACGATCACTAACAACACCGATACGCCAATTAGAATCGGAATCTCCCGGCGGATTACCTGGGCGGTTGCAGCCAGCGGGGACACCAGGGCGCAGAGCCCGAGGATCAGGCCGATGTTGCAAATATTGGAGCCGATCACGTTACCCACGGCGAGGGCGCCGGTTCCGTCGAGGGAGGCTTTGATACTGACGACCATCTCCGGGCTGCTCGTTCCGTAAGCGATCACGGTGAGTCCGACGACAAGGGCGCTGAGTCCGAAGCGAAATGCCAGCCCTACGCCGCCTTTGATCAAAACTTGAGCACCGATGTAAAGCAGTCCGAGGCCGAACAAAAGAAAAAGAGAAGAGATCATCAGGCGCAGTGAGTTGCTCAACGAGACTGCATGAACCCGGTGGGTCAAGCTGCACCCCACACACAGGAGAGGACGGAAGTTTTCGTATTAACTGCAGATTGATTCGTCAGCAGAGCGGTGATGACATTTGCTCCCCCACCTCTGATGAAAACCCCCAGACTTCTTCTCCTTGCCGCCGCACTGGCGGGTATTGTTGCAACCGGATTCGCGCAGCCTTTGACCCAGCCCAATATCATTTTTATCCTGTCCGATGACCTCGGCTATGGTGAGCTCGGCTCGTATGGACAGATGGTCATTGAAACGCCGCATCTGGATCGCATGGCCCGCGAAGGCATGCGTTTCACCCAGTTCTATGCGGGCAGTACTGTTTGTGCGCCGGCGCGAAGCGTCTTAATGACGGGTCAGCATCTTGGCCGCACCACGGTGCGCGGCAACGCGGGCGCTTTGGGTCTCGAAGCCCAGTCGTTGAGTGCGAAAGACGTCACGGTTGCGCGGGTTCTGCAGCAGGCTGGCTACGCAACGGGGCTGATCGGCAAGTGGGGTCTCGGCGAAGTCAATATGGCGGGCGAGCCGCGGAAGCATGGCTTCGATTACTACTACGGATTTCTCAACCAGACTCACGCGCACAATCACTATCCGAGTTTCCTCTGGCGAAATGGCGAAAAAGTGACGCTTCCGAATGACCTGACGCCGGTGGGCAAGGTGGAAGGTGCGGGCTATTCCACCAATCGCGTGGCCTACGCAGGCGACCTGTTTGCGACGGATGCGCGCGAGTTTATAGAGCGCAATCGGGAGCGGCCGTTTTTCCTTTTTTATTCGCTCACCACTCCGCACGCGAACAACGAGCGGAGCCGGGTCCTGGGCGACGGCAACGAAGTGCCCGATCTTGGGCCCTATACGAACAAACCCTGGAATCACGCCACCAAGGCGCACGCGGCTATGATCACCCGAATGGACCGCGATATCGGCGCGTTGTTGGAGGACCTGAAGCGGCTTGGCCTGGATGAACGCACGCTCGTCATCTTCACCAGTGACAATGGACCTCATCGCGAAGGTGGACCGGATTATGATCCGGCCTTTTTCAATGTGTCCGGGCCGTACTCGGGCTTGAAACGCGCGCTGACCGACGGCGGCATTCGGGTGCCGTTCATCGCGCGCTGGCCGGGGAAGATTAAAGCCGGAGCGGTGTCGAATCACGTCGGTTATTTCGGCGACATGATGACCACCTTTGCAGACGTCGCGGGTGCCCGCCCGCCCGCCAATCTCGATAGTATCACGATGGTACCCACGCTACTGGGTCGTGGGCAGCAGGCGAAACACGACTATCTCTATTGGGAGTTCTACGAGCAGGGTGTCAGCCAGGCGCTTTTGCTCGACGGACGTTGGAAGGCGCTGCGTCTGAAGAGTCCCGCTGCCCCGATTCAGCTCTTCGATCTGGTGACCGATCCCGCCGAAAAGACCGACGTGGCCGCCGCGAATCCCCAATTGGTCGCACGCGCCGCGGAACTCATGAAAACGGTGCGGGTGGACAACCAGTACTGGAAGCTCCCCGCCCAATAATTCCGATCTGCGTGGCCGCGGGACCCGCGCTGCCCGGCTTACGCTTCCCTGGAACCTCGCTGCGCCCGGGTCGGGGCGAATCCAGCGACGTCGTCTCGGAATCACCGATCTGACCCGACACGCGGGTAAGATCGACTTTGCTCACTTCTTCGCCGCCGGCTCGACCGGATTCCGGCATGATTGCCACGCGAAGAAGCGCCACTTCCCCTTCTCTTCGCGCCACACGGCGAGATAGTTCAGGTCCAGCATGGACTTCTGCGCGCTCGTTTTATTCGTCGAGTGAATCACGACGCGGCCCTTCATCAGCACTACCCCGGGCCCAGCCGGGACAAAGGTGCGCTCCTTGTATTCAATACTGTCATACCGGTTTGCTCCGGCGATGACCCCTTCGAGTTGTGAGGCTTTGTTGTCCACTTTGCCGCTGGAGTGAGCGTAGTGCAGCCCGTCCGCGTAAATGGCGGCGAGGCCGGCGCGATCGCCCGCCTTGGTGGCGGTCACGCGCGCATCATCGGCCGCGCGGACAGCCGCAATCATCTTGTCTTCGGCGGCGTGGACCGGGACGGCAAAGAATGCGAACAGGGACAGGAGCAGGGTTGTTTTCATGGGAATAAAGAGAAAGAGCGGCACGTTGTTGCCGACGATGCTCAGCGTTTTATTGGATGAGGTTGGCTCAAATCGTCGATGGCAATGACGACTTCTCCGTGGGGTTGCAGAGCAGACGAATCGGGTGGGTTCATCGGACGGAAGCCAACCTAAAG
>CAYVDZ010000279.1:0-1149 GCA_964450575.1 uncultured Opitutus sp. | reverse complement strand
GGCGGTTTGGTTCCTCCGATCGGGCGGCCGGAACTAGCCAGTGTGCGTCGAGCCCTACTGCGGACGCGCATAGCGCAGCAGTTTACGGGAAGACTCCGACGCCACGTAAATCGCCTCGCCGTCACGCGAGAAGCAGGCCGCCTCTGCTTGCGGCAACCCGTGCGCGCCAAGCCGCACGGGTGCGCGTGCCAAAGCCCCGGCCCAGTCTTCTCCGGAGCGGCGGGGGAAAAACAAAACCTCGCCATACGTGAGAATCACCGCGGCCGATCCATCCCGGGCGAAGTCCATCGCGCAGGGCCTCGAACGGATGCTTTCAATTTTTCCTTTGACCCCGCCACCGACTTTGCCGTCTGGCGTAACATAAGGAACCAGTCCGACGAAACGCGCGCGAAGTTCGGCCTCGCGTATCGGCGCCGGCGGCAGCGCCACCCGATACAACCGGGGAACCGCATCGCGTTTACTCAGGAGATAAAGGGCCCGTTCCACCGGATCGATGGCCAGGGATTCGGCGTCACGCGGTCCGTCTTCGAAAGTGATGCGCAGCGTCGCGCTGGCTTGCATCGTCCTGACCGCGCCGTCGCGAAGAAGCGCAGGTTCAGGCTCGGCCACGAAGTGTACGTGGATTGACGGCCGCCCGGCATTGTTGTCGCCGATGTCACCGATGAGCAACCACGCCCGGCCGTCCAACTCGATCGCCGCGAGGTCCTCCCAGTCCGTGTTGGCAATATTCTCCAGGCGCAGTTGTCCGCGCCGCTCTCCTTTGAGGCTGACCGCGTACAGGGTGGCCGCACCGCCACTGTCGTCGTGGGTCCATAAGAGCTCGCCGCGGCTCGAGGCCGCGAGGCCGCTGGCTTCATTTTTCGGCGGTGCTTCCAGTTTGCCTGCGACCGGCGGTTCCACCTGCGACGCCTGGGCCAACCCAACCGTCGCGAGTGTAATGTAAACGGCACTACGGGAAAGAATGGCGGAAGCGGATGAGATGATCACGATGAAGATTTTGGACGTGGGGCGGGCTGAATAGTTGCAGAAATCGTCATTCGGTTTCGACGCCGCCGCTCGCCGCCCACGATTCGAGCCGGGTCGGCGGGTGGAGTACAGTGCCGAAAATGCGCGTCTTTTTCGCTTATGCGGTCGCGACCTCCGTCGTGT
>CAYVDZ010000278.1:0-6897 GCA_964450575.1 uncultured Opitutus sp. | reverse complement strand
TGACCATCCAATCCAGCGGCTGAAGGAGTCGTTTGCTGGTGACCAGTTCGATTCGCGTCAGAGCTGTGGAGTCGCCGGTCTCGACGAGAAATCCCGCCGGCGCGGGTCGGAGCGCGATGATCTCACCCGGCAGGGTGACTTTGCCGAACGGAGCCCACGTGTTGGTAATGGAGTGGTAGCCCAGGATGGTGAGTTCTCGCGGTCCGGTGAGTGAAGCTCCGAGCAAATGAGCCTGAGCCGTGCGGACGAGTACGTCTCCAAAAAGTGGAGACGGTGGAGTTGTCCGCGGAAGATCGGCCGAAGCGACCGCCGCCGGCGGAGTCAAGGCGAGAGCCGCCTCGGACTGCAGCGTTGTAACGGTGAGTTCGGTCAGATCGGCGGCCCGGAGGCCGGCGAAGACGGAGAGAAAGAGGAAGAATAGAGCGCTAGAGCGCAGCGGGCGTAAAGACATGCGGGGTAGGGGAAGGCGAACGCGGTAGAGCTTTCTCGGGATGCGACGTTGGGGAAGGATAAAGTGGAGGAGAGAGCTTCTTCGAAGCAATGAGTTCGAGCGAGGGGTTATCGTTTAGAGGCAGCTCACACGTGGAACCGTGAACGGGAGAACGTTCCCGTTCGGTCAGCCGGTTCGACCCGCTTACGACCCAAGGGCGTGCGGTTTCAGGGTCCGAGCCAACGAGGGGGAACCGGACGTGTTGTCGGTCCGGCACCATCTAACGGCTGGTCCGCCAACGGCCATGAAACCCGCACTAGGTGCCGCTTACCATGGCGAGAATTTTTTCTCCGGTGAGCCGCTTTTCCGGTGAGAGCGAATGGGGTGTCTTGCCTCCGTAGATGGCGGCGGCTTCCGCGAACTTCGCCCGAGTTGATTTCATGAACTCCTCCACGGGCCGGGTCTCGCCGAACAGCGCCATCATCGCCGGCAGCCAGCGATGGCCATAGCGCACGTGGTTCTGTTCGTCGTTGCGGTCAAAAGCGAGCAGGGTGTCGGCCTCGAAATCGTTGAGTTCCCGGATGCGATCCATGACCATGGCCTTGGTCGGGAAGCTGCCCGCTTCAAATTCCATTGTCATCATCGCGTAGCGCTCATGCGCGGGCATTTGGACGAGGATATTATAAAGATCGAGCGAGTGTTCGACCGTCATGAGATCCACGCCGAGCTTGGGCAGTTGACGATAGCCGAATTGGCTGTGCCTGGATTCGTCCCAGAGATGGCGAGCGAGGTCGTAGTGCAAATCAAACGGGGCCTGCGGCGTATCGTAGAACACGGTGGCGAGGTAATCGACCGCATCCATTTCCATCATCAGCCAGACGTAAACCATGATCCGAATTACGCGCGCGTCGGTCTTTGGGTCCGCCAACCAGGGGCGGACGATCGGAGTTTCCTGCGGATCGTAGCTGAAGGCGCTGGAGCATACGGGAAAGCGGCCGCGATTGCAGGTGGGCGGATGCGTGTAGTGGCGCTGCTGATACTCCCAGCGGAAATCAGCGGGCAGCGGCACCCGCGTGCTTTCACCCAGCAAACCACCGGGCGCGGAAAGAACGGTCGTGAGATGGGCCTGCCATTTGCGTGCGAGGGTGGCGGTCGCGTCCTGCTCGCGCAGATACGGCGCGATCTCGCGGGCGTGGCGTTCTTCATCCGCAATGAATTCCTCGACGAGTTTCTTGGAAGGCCAGTCGGCGAGGGGGTCCGTCACCGTGAGATAATGCCGGTAGGCGGCGAGCAGTGCCGGCTTCAGCACGGTATAAAATCCCGTCAGCGCGACATCCGCATTTTCCGGCATGATTGTCTCGTCGAACACCTGACGCAGCGACTCGCGCACGTCTTCGCCCGAGCCGAAACCGCTCAGTTCCCGGCCGCGTTCGCGCAGGAATCGGGCGTGGCCGGCGGATTCCCAAACGTGCTGACAAAGTAGATACTTCAGCTCCGGCTCGCCCACGCGATAGATCAACGTGGTCGCGGTGCGAACGAACTCGCGCTCCACTTCGAAGAGCGTGCGCTGCAATCGCGCCATCTCCTGCACTGCGGCCATGCGGCCGCCGGCAGCGGGGGAGGCTTTCGGGGTCGAAGAAGAGGTGGAGGTTGCAACCATGGGTTAAGGGAACTTACCGGGCAGCGGCCACCGAATGGGACCGGTTGATGATTTATTTTGAATGAAGCTGCCTGCCAAGTTGGCGTCTCGGGACGAGGCTATTTCCAAATAATACTGGCCCGGCGGATAATACGGTTCGCGCGGAAGTCAGTCCGTTGGGTTGGAGAAAGGCTGCTGCGGCGCCCGCCAGGGCGGTTTGAGGGATCGAACCGCGGACGGGCGCGTAGGCCCAGCGATGTGCCCCAGCGTCACGCAGTGCGGATGACCGTAACCCGCCACCACCGATGAAATCGCGTTGCATGGGAAATTCTTCCGTTTAGCAGATTCGTCCCCGTTTACCCGCGGTGGAGTGGCCCGGGGGATTCGGACCAACCCAGCGTTCGTCGATCGGTTCGCTCGCGCGTTGGTACCGCGAATCGCTCGAAATCCGGAGGCGGTTCTCCGTCTGGTTGTCGAGGGAGGCGTGAACGAGGAACATGCCGAAAGTGAGGAAGTCGCCCGCTTGGAACTCAGTCGTCAGCCAGCGGCCACCGAACTTGTTTCGAATTTGGGGCGGGTTATGCGACAGCGTGCCGCTAAAGGACCACTTGCCGGACTTCGCCTTGGCCGCGTCCGTCTCTTTGTTTTCACAGAAGGTGTCGACGTCGCGGTAGATATATTTTTCCAGCAGATCCATCCGTTTGTGCGAGCCTTCGAGGACCATCAGGCCACCGAGGTCGAACGAGATGTCGCCGTACGGCATCCAGCACGTCATGTGCTGGTGCGTACCGCGTCCCATATAGGGAAGATCACAGTGAGGGTTGGTGCCCTTGCCGGGACCGATGGCCCGCAGCCAGGTGAAATCGTAGTGCTTGATGGGCTCGCCAAAGAACTTCTCGTAAAACTCCACCAATCGGCCGGAGTAGAGCAGGCGTTGGACCTCAGGGTTGCCCTGGGTGAGTTCGGGTTTGAAGACGTAGCCTGAGCCGGGTTTGCAAACGGCATCAATTTCTGGATACGCCGGATCCAGCACCCCCGCTTCCGCGAGCCGCTTGGTCAGGCTGGCCCGGGCGCCGAGGACCTCGTCGCGATCCAGGTATCCCCGCATATAGAGATACCCGTCATCGGCGAAACGGCGGCGCAATTCCACGGGGTTGTCAGCCGCATCGCTCGAGTCCCGAAAGAGGCCGACCTTGTCGTCGGCCATCTCGAGGGGATGACCGAAGGAACGGAGTTGGGGTAAAGCGGTGAGAGTGCTCATTTACCAGATTACACCGTTATTGGTCCGAAAAAAAGGGTTGAAGTGGGAGAAGTGATGTAAATTTTGGGAGCTATGCCGCAATCATCCCTTCCCCGCGCCCAGCCGTGGCTGCAAAGCCCGCTGCGCTCTGGAGTCGGAGACATTCAGCTGGCTGGCATGTTGTCGAATGTGGCGGGGATTGATCCCAACGCTATGCGCGTTTTGGGAAGTTACGCGTTGATTCTAATGGTCGCCGGTGAAGGCTACTATCGCGATGCCACCGGGAACATCAGTGACTTGCGACCGGGCGATGCGGTGGTGGTTTTTCCCGATCTGGCGCACGCTTACGGACCGAAGCCGGGGACGGATTGGACGCAGATCTATTACGTTTTCACGGGAGCGCAGTTCGATTTGTGGCGGGACTCTGGGCTCCTCCGGCCCGAGGACCCGGTGCTGCGGTTGGGGTCGGCGGATTATTGGCAACAAAGGCTGCTCGCGGTGGTGAAAGGAGAGCCGCTCGCGGCGGCCGGTGCGCCCCTGCGATCATTGGGGCGTTTCCTTGAGGTACTGGCCGAGATGCTGGCGACCCATCGCGAGAGCGGACGGGAGCCGGGTCGGGATAGCTGGTATGAAAAAAGCCTGCGGTTGTTGGGCCATCGCGGCGCGAGCGGCTGGCTGACGTCGCACGATGTCGCGCGCGCCGTCGGGTTAAGCTATGAGAACTTCCGGAAGCGTTTCGCGCAGACAAGCGGGGAATCACCGGGCGTTTATCAAAAACGCCGCCGCCTCGATTGGGCGTGTGCGGCTATTTATCACGGGGAGCACTCGATCAAGCAGATCGCCGATGAGCTCGGGTTCTGCGACGTGTTTCATTTTTCGAAAGCGTTCAAACAGGGCGTTGGAACGACGCCATCGGAGTACCGCAGGCGCGTGCGGGGGCACTGAAGCGCGAGGAGAAAAGCCTGTTTGGAGGAGTGAGATAGACATTCCTGTCTGTCATTCATTGACGAGTGAGATAGAAATTCCTGTCTGTCATCGGGGACCGACGGAACAGGCAGGAATGCCTGTGTCACTCCGGAAACCGCCGCAGCGTCTCTTGACGGCATCGGCCCGCGCGCATCCCTTCCTCCTGATGAATGTTCCCGCGCCCATTCCGCCTCCGCCCGCTGATGGGTTCTTTCCGCCTGGGCAACGCGCGCATGTGCTCGAGCACATGAATGCCGACCATGCGGATGCGGTGCTGCGCTACGCGCGGTATTATGCCGGGCATCCGGAAGCGACCGCCGCGCAACTGACGGACATCGATGCCGGTGGTATCCAGCTCTTGGTTACGACGGCAGCGGGTGCGTTTCCGGCGCGGATCGCCTTCGAGACTCCGTTGGCCAAGCCAGATGATGCGCATCTCACGTTGGTCGCGATGGCGAAGGATGCGCGCCGTCGCGAGGTGTTGGCGCAGGCGCGCGAAACAGCTGTTTGGTTTCGGCGCGAGTTCAAGACCGTGCTACTCGGCACCGTCTCGTCCGAAGGCGAGCCCGAGGCCTCTGTTGCGCCCGCCGTCATCGGTGAAGACGGTGCGTTCTATATTTATGTGAGCATGCTGGCCGCCCACACGCGGAACCTTCTCCAGACTCCTCGTGCGAGTATACTCTTGATCGAGGACGAAGCGGTTTCCGTGCAGATGCTGGCGCGGCGCCGGCTGACGTTTCCCTGCGTGGCGAGCCCGATCGCGCGCGATGATGAAGTGTTCGCGCGGCTCATGGTTCCCCTGAAGGAAAAATTCGGCGAGGTCATGGAGCACCTGGAAACGATGACGGATTTCCATCTTATCCGACTGATGCCGGGACGCGGCCGGCTCGTCACTGGCTTTGGTCAGGCCTATGACGTCGACCCGCTCGATTGGACTCAAGTCGTTCCCGTCGGAGGCGGTGGCCATCGGCCGAGCGCGGACAAGAAGGTGTGAACGCTTGGTCGTTTCACGCCGCTTCACGGGTACGCTTCTCTAATGATGGAGCGTGAACGCGGTTTGGCGTATCGGTATTTTCGTTACGACTCGTGGGCCGGCTCGTTCACGCCGGCAGGAGGCATGCCTCCAGGGACGCGCGTAAAGCGGCCTCATCGAGATCGCGCCCGATGAAGACGATTTCCTGGCGGCGATCGCCGTGGGGTTCCTGCCAGAGCGCAAGAATGCCGGCGGGGATTTCCTGAAGCGTGAGCACACCGTGGTCACGCAGGGCGGCGGCCCACGTTCCGGCCGGTTCAATGCTCACGATTCCGCCGGCCACGGACACGAAACCGATATCATCGGGCCGGCCTCCGGCCCAAAAGAAACCCTTGGCGCGCACCACCCCAGGCAGCCCGCGGGCGAGCAAGGCTTCGAAGCGGGTTTCATCCAGCGGACGACGCGCGGCGAAAAGAAATGTCTGCAAGCCGTATTTGGCCGCGGAGCTTTCTGCGCGCGTGAGGACCGCACTCGCGGGCCGCACTCCGGCGCCTGCGGTTGGGGCGACCAAACCCGCCTGTCCCCGCGCCTGATTCAGGACGCGCATCCAGGTGGCCGGCGGGTTGGCGTCATTCGATGCGCGGGAGAGTCCGGGCCAGACGGCCGCGGGAAGCCGGCTCTTGATCGTCCGGTAAATTTCCGCCCGCGTATTCACGCCGCGCACGATCGCTTCCGCTTCGTCGCAGGCGTTGGGATCGATCAGATCGGTTTTATTGAGGGCGACGATGTCGGCTCCCTCGATCTGCTGGAGCATGAGTTCCGCGAGCGGTCGGGGACGTTCGTCAGGATTGACGAAGCGGCGTTTGATTGGGCGGGCGTCTTCGCGCTGCCCGCAGTGACGCAGAAGCTCCGGCGTATCCACAATTGCTAATACGGCATGAAGGCGCGCGAAATCGCCGAGGCTGCGACCGAAGTGATTGCGTTCAGTGAAGAGGCGCGCGATCGGCTGCGGTTCGGCGACCCCCGAGCACTCGATCAGGATGTGGTTGTGCTCGCGGCGGGCGGCGAGTTCGGCGACGGCCTCGGCGAGTTCGTCGCGCACGCTGCAACAGATGCATCCGTTGGCCAGTTCAACGGTGGTGGGCCCCGCGCCCTTCTTGTCGTCGATCTTCCGGATGAGAGCAGCGTCAATGTTGATCGCGCCAACATCGTTGACGATCACGGCGAGCTTCAACCCACCGGGCTCGCGCAGTACGTCCGAGAGCCACGTGGTTTTGCCGGCGCCAAGAAACCCCGTCACCAACGTGACCGCGGGAAGCGTCGCGGGATCAACCGGGTTTTTAAGAACGTCAGACGGAGTCATGAGGAGCAAGCAGTCGCACGGCGCGTGAGTAAGCGCGAGCTCCGGGTATGCAATCCCGAGACGGGAGCGAGAGGGCTCCGGAGTGGGTTATACGGAGCGCGTCGCGCCTTTGCGCATCGGGTACGTCCCTCGTGGACTCGTTAGGCGAGGATGTGGCGGAGACTGTCGAGATCGAGCACGACGGCGAGGGACTCCTCTTGTACGACGGCGGCGGCGAGGGCGGCTTTTTCCCGCTGCAGGGCGCGGATTTTTTCCTCAATGGTGTTACGCGCAATCAGACGGTAGG
>CAYVDZ010000277.1:0-6898 GCA_964450575.1 uncultured Opitutus sp. | reverse complement strand
ACAGGGTATGCTGCGTGACCGCCACATAATGACGCTTGATCGTGGGAGACAATGGTTCGGACATGGCAAGTCGGAGGTCGGAGAGTACGGGTCACCCCCAGACCTCGAAGACCCGCAGTTGCTCCGACAGTGCCGTTGTTTTCACTGTCCCGCTTGGGTCCTCGATGACGTGATCGGCAAGGGATCCGATTGGAGGAATGTTGGTGCAAACCGAAGTGAAACAGTGACAATCATTACGATTCGCCGGCGGCACCGCGATCCGCTGCTGGGGGGGATCTGCTCCCTGGGGGAGGTGGTTGGCGTGGGGGTTGCTTCTATCGTGCTTTCTGATCTCCGGCTGGTGCGGGCTGTCATTGGACTCACCGCCGTTTTTCCTTCATCACGCGGTGGTCTTTCGGTTCAATGGGCCATGCAGAACGCCAGTCACTTTTGGGAGTTGATTCTCGGTACCGTGATCGCGTTGCTGCCGGTGATCAATCCGCTCGCCGCCGCGCCCACCTTCCTCGCGATTACGGACGGTGACACCCGGGAACGGCGACTGCAGCAACTCCGGAAGGCCTGTATTTATATGGTCGCGATCCTGGTGTGCTTCCTGATCGGCGGCACCTTTATTATGGCGTTCTTCGGCCTCTCCATTCCGGGACTTCGCATTGCGGGTGGCATGCTGGTCGCGGGAATCGGTTTCGGAATGTTAATGTCACCGCCGAAGACGCCGTCCAAGGATCCCGCCGAGGCGGAGGCGCGGGCCAAGCTCGACGTTTCCTTTTCGCCGTTGGCGATGCCGATGTTGAGTGGACCGGGATCAATTGCGGTGACGATCGGTTTCACGTCCCTGGCGAAACAGTGGCTCGATTACGTGGCCATTATACTCGGGATCCTTGTTGTCGCCGCCATCACGTATATCACTCTTCAACTGTCGGAACGCGTGGTGCGCGTCATTGGCGTCAATGGAATGAGCGCGCTTTCCAAAGTGATGGGCTTTCTCATCCTGTGTATAGGAATCCAGTTTGTTGTTAATGGAGTCGTGGGCGTCGCGACCGAACCGACGCTTTTGAGGCATATCCGGGACGCCTTGAAGTAAACGCGGCACTCCCTCACCCGCCCGCGTTATCCCGCAAAGGCCACGTAGATCGTCACGACCGAAATCACCAGTACTGCCCCGACCCAAGGGGCGCCGCGCCAGGGAGTCATGTCGACCGCTTTCACGTCGACCATCGCCCACCGCTCGGCGCGAGGCCGCCATGCGGTCAGCGCCAGCATCACGCCGATCAGGACCACAAACACTAATCCCAAAAAGTGAAATTCGTTGATCATTCCCGCCCAGCCGGAGAACGGTGGCACAAAGTAACCGAGTGCGATGATCGCCACGCCGCCGAGCAGGCCCGTCTTCGCCGCCAGAGGTGACAGGCGCCGGTGCAGCATCCCGAGCATGACGACGGCGAAGATCGGAATGAAGTAGATGCCGTTCATCTTTTGCAGATAACCAAAAATGCTCGCGGTATTTGCCAGCAGCGGCGCCACGACCATTGCGAACACGGTTATTCCCATCCCGAAGCGTCGGCCGGCCCGGATCACTTCGGCATCCAACGCGGCGGGTCGCAGGTTCGGCTTGTACAAGCCCAGACTGAATAGAGTGCACGTCGAATTGAGGGCGGAGTTGAAGCTGCTCAAAATCGCCCCCAGCAATACTGCTGCGAAGAATCCGCTGAGCGGTGCAGGCAAGACCGCCCCCACGAGCCGTCCGTAAGCATGGTCGGGTTTCAGGCCTTCGCCCGCGAAAAGGTGAAACGCAATAATGCCTGGCAGCACTAAGTACAGCGGGCCCAGGAGTTTTAGAAAACCAGTTAACAACACGCCTTTCTGGCCCTCGGCGAGCGAGTTGGCGCCGAAGGTGCGCTGAATGATTTGCTGGTTTGTGCACCAGTAAAAGAGGTTCAAGAGCAGGATGCCTGAGAACAACGTACTAAACGGAACGGAACTTTGCGGGCCACCAATGGAGTTCAACATTTCTGGTCGCGCGGTCCGCAGGATGTTCCAACCCGCCAGCGCCCCGGCGCCGTCGCCGACGGTGCGAAGGCCAAAATAAACGATGAGCATCCCGCCGGTGAGGAGGCCGACCCCGTTCAGCGTATCCGATATCGCCACGGAACGCAGGCCGCCGGAGAGGGCGTAGATTGCGCCGACAATTCC
This sequence comes from uncultured Opitutus sp., assembly GCA_964450575.1. GTDB lineage: Bacteria > Verrucomicrobiota > Verrucomicrobiia > Opitutales > Opitutaceae > ER46. Next base: position 4,708 of record CAYVDZ010000277.1, on the reverse strand, counting down.
GACCACCCAGACGATCAGCCAAAGCGCCGTGCCGTAATCCACTCCCAGTAGGGTATCCAATCTCAAGATACTGATCATTCCGGTCGCGCCGGTATAAAGAATGATCGGCAACAGAATGAACGCATAGGCGAGCAGGAAGATCGCGTTGGCGATCAACCGGGTGCCGCCGTCGAAGCGTTTCTCTAAAAACTCCGGCACGGTGGTAACGCCCCCGCGCAGAAAGCGCGGTAGAAAAAACAGTGCCATCGCCACCAGGGCCACCACCGCTTGTACTTCCCACACCATTACGGCCAGGCCATCGACAAAGGCGGCACCGTTCAGACCGACCATTTGCTCGGTCGAGAGATTGGTGAGTAAGAGCGATCCGGCGATCACCGGAAACGTTAGCGAACGTCCCGCCAAAAAGTAGCCGGCGTTCGAGGAGCGGTCGTCCTTCCGCGTGATCAGCCAAGTCAGCAGCCCCACCAAACCGGTGAAGGCAACAAAGGATAACAGGGGTATCATGGCGCGCGAGTCTGCGCGCGCGAGTCAACGGCGCAACCTCGCATCCTCCTCTTGGCTAACACTCAACGGCAGGGCGCCGATACCCTTTGCGTTGAACGCCCGCAGGAACGGTTTTAAGCAGGATAATTCGATGTAAGTGTTTGTTGCGCAGTACCGGGCGTCGAGGGTAAGGACTATTTGATCCGATGGAGAGCGATAATGCGTAGCACGCTGTCTGCTATAGAGTTCAGACCCAATGGCACCTGAGCTTCCACGCGGAAGCGTCTCCGATCATCATCCAGTAACCTATCGATGTTATGAAATTTCCCACCCACGAAGAGATCTCTCATCACGCCCATCAGCTTTGGCAGGACTCGGGCTGCGCCGGCAATGCCGACGCGCACTGGTTTGAGGCCGAGCGACAGCTGAGGGACCAACTGTCAACTTCTCCCTCCAATTCCGCGGAGGGGGCGTCTTCCATTCATCACACGTTGAGCGAAGGTAACAGTACCCAGGCGGTAGAGCAGCGGGCGGCTCAGCAAAAACGGGAAGCGCGTGCGCCGCAGATGGCAACGCATACTGCGCCGAACACGGTGCCGGCCGCGACTGGCAAACCACTCTGGAGTCAACCGCACTCGTCTTAACCCGCGAAGTGGCCTCGATGGCGTCGGGGGTGAGCGGGTGATGCAACGCCAGCCGATATAAATATAGGCCCCCGTTGCCGAGTCGGTCTAGTGAAACCTCCCCGCCTCCGAATGTATCCATGCCTGAGGAGAAGCAATACCCCGGAGGAGAGCCACTCGTGACCGCGTTTGCGAAAGAAGCCATCGAGCTCGATGCCATTCGGGATCACTATGATCGCCTGTCATCGCTGTATTTTCGCTTTTGGGGTGAGCACATTCACCACGGCTTCTGGGAAGGCGATGAGACGCTTGCCGCCGCCCAGGTGAACCTGATGGCGCGGCTTGCTGACGCCGCCCGGATCCCGCGCGGCGCACGGGTCCTTGATGTTGGGTGTGGACTCGGGGGCTCCGCGCTGTGGCTCGCGCGCGAACGTGGTTGTTTTGTCCACGGGCTCACGCTGAGCCCGGTCCAGGTGATGACCGCCACGCAACGCGCTCAAGGGCTCGGCTTGGAGCATCAGGTGCAATTTCAAGTCAGCGATGCCAACCGCCTTGAACCGGAGCCAGCGAGTTGCGGTGCGGTGTGGACGATCGAATGCAGTGAGCACTTGTTCGACAAACCGCGATTTATCGCATCGGCCGCCCGCGCGTTGAAACCAGGCGGCTCCCTTGCGATTTGTGCCTGGCTCGCGAATCCGCAATCGGCCGAGCACCAAGCGTGGGTTGATGATGTCTGCCGGGGCATGCTTTGTCCGTCCCTTGGCAGCCAGACTGATTATATCGAGTGGATGCGAGCAGCCGGTTTGCAGATCATGGTCGCCGAGGACATTACACGCAAAGTTGAACGCACCTGGGATCGCGCGCGCGTTATCCTTGAGCGACCGGAGGTGCAGGCAATTTTGAAAGTAAGCGGGCGGTCCACGCGGGAGTTTGCCCGGTCGTTTGTTAGCATCCGCCAGGCCTATGCAGTGGGCGCCATGTCGTACGGATTGTTCGCGGCCCGTAAGCCGGAATCAGCGTCGGGCGCGATGGACGGCGCCCGAGAATAATCATAAGGGAGTGCGCGGTGGTATTGCCAGGCGACGTGGGTCTCCGAGATGTTTTCCCGACCACCGGGTCGGACCGCGAGGAGCCGATTCTCCGCCCGGGCGTCTCCGTCTCAAAAAGTACGGCGGCGCGAGATCGGCTAGGAAATTTGGGTTCACTCCCGTTGACCGTCTACTGACGCCCGGGCGCAGTGCGGTCGTCACCGAAATACTTTTCGCTGCGATAGCGGAGCCACACACGCAGGACCTGAGGCACCTTCTCGCGTTCGGCGTCCGTCATCGATTGATAGAGCGCCATCGCTTTTTCCCGTTCACCCCGACACGCGCGGTTGTTGTGGGCGTCCCAGAGACTCCGCGCCGCACGGATACGTCGGCACGTTTCCTTGAGGAGGGCCGACCCGGTGAGCGGCTGGGCTCCGGGTTTCTTTTTCGCAGGCATGGACGGGATTATGGTGTGCCGGTCGACAACGAGATGCAACCTGCCGGCCTCGGAAGAGGCAGATCGATGGCAAATTCCCGTTCCTGCTTGGCTTCACGAGGCGAGAACGGAGTATCCTGCACCTATAAATCACTCGCTGCAGTCCGTCGCCACCAATCCATGGTTGGCGGTGCCTGAACGTTATTCCCGCCGCTTCGACGAAAACGCCTCATGCTTATGTCATCCCTCCTTTATCGTCCTGCCGCGCTCGTCGCGCTTTTCATTGGTTTGTTTGCTTTTTTTTCCGCTGCCTCGGCCGAAACCGCGCTGAAGCGGACTGATCCCGGTGAGCCTCCGGCCGGCCTCCTTTGGGTCGGCAATAGCTTCTTTTATTATAACAACAGCATGCACGGTCACTTCGGTCGGTTGGTCGCCTCGGCTACGCCGGCGGTTCGCGTGCGGAGTACCTCGGTGACCATCAGCGGCTCGGGCCTGGACTGGCATGACATGGAATCGCTGGTGCGCGAGGGGGGACTCGGCCGCTATTCATTCGTGGGGGACAACGAAGTTCGCTTCAATCCGCCGGGCCGCCAGTATGACATGGTCATCATGATGGATTGCAGTCTGTGCCCGGTGCATCCCCAACTGCAGCCCGTTTTTCATGAGACAGTGCGACGGCACAAGGCAACCCTGGCAAAGGCAGGTATCCGAACGGCCTTGTTCATGTCGTGGGCGTATAAAGATAAACCCGGGATGACCGCCCAGCTGGCGGAGGAATATACCCGGGCGGCCAACGACAACGATCTCATTGTAATTCCCGCTGGTTTGGCCTTCGCCGCCGCCATCGCAAAGCAGAGCGGGATTGAGCTCTATCAGGCCGACAAGCGACATCCCAGTCTGGCCGGAACTTACCTGGCTGCCGCAACGGTTTATGCCACGCTCTACCGCCAGTCCCCGGTCGAGCTAACCTACACCGCCGGGCTGGATCCCGAGTTGGCGATGCTGCTCCGAACCGTGGCGTGGGAAACGGTGCGGTCCTATCTTCGGCTCTGAACGCTCTTCGTGTCGGATGAATTGAAAGTGATACAGGCATTCCTGCCTGTTCCGGAGCCGGAACAACCCTGGAAAATGCAGTTGAAACCACAGATTCCACGGCTGAGCACAGATTGCCAGGGCATTATGCATGACAGCCTCTTCACCTTGCAGGTGAATTGCCGCCAGGTGCCTCTTCATTAGTAATCCTCTGTATCCGTGCACATCTGCTTAATCTGTGGCTAAAATAAACTGCGGAATTTAGAATAAGAGACGGGAATGTCTGTATCACTTTTCCATACAGACAGGAATGTCTGTTTCACTCCAGGCTTAGTTCGGGAGTTTTTCGTAGGCCACCAACGTGGGCTCGATGGCCCGCAGGGCCTCAGCCCGGAAGTCCGGCGAGGTGAGGTCGGGAAACGCGCATTTCGCCGTGCGCCCGCTCAGTATAAAACGCCTTTTCGAACTCATAGCGCATGGGAATTTTAATCAAGTACGCGTGCGCGCGAAGCATCTCTTGATCGAGCAGGTACGCCTTCATGCCGGGAGCGAGATTTGGATCACTCTTCATGCCGCTGAGCAGAATCATCTCCGTGAAATCGGACGCCGTCTCCGCGAGTGTCATCGGATAGCTGGCGGCGGGCGAGCGGAAGGGACGCAACACCCGTCAGCGGCTCTTTGGGTGGAAGCCCAGCAGATCGAGCACATGGCGTTCGACCTGGCGGTTCTTCCCTTCCGCGGGGAAGTCGTGAATATGCAGCGCCGGGTTGAAGTTCAGTTCGAGGATACAGTACTCCGCCGTCGAGCTTTCGGCGGCGAGATCCGGTATGATCATATCGAGTCCGCAAATCGCGGCGCGGACCACCGCGGTCGCCTGCTCCGCCCAGCGTTGATAAACCGCCGGCATCGTATCGGTAAAATCAATACTGTCCCCGCCCGTGCTGATATTGGAGTTTTTGCGGAGGAAGACCGTGGTGCCCGCGGCCGGAACGTTCTCGGGGGACAGCCCCTGGCCTGCGAGGAACTCGAGTTCAGGGGCCTCAAGGCGAATCCGCTCCAGCGGTTTCCGGTAGCCTTCTCCGCGGTAAGGATGCTGATTTTTTGCG
>CAYVDZ010000276.1:5693-6940 GCA_964450575.1 uncultured Opitutus sp. | reverse complement strand
GCGCGCTCGATGAAGGCGGCATAGATGTCCTGATAACCGTTCGGATACATGGCCTTCAGGCCGGCCTTGAAGCGCTTGTCGGAATCGGGATCGTCGAGCTTGGTGAACGAGCCGTAGGGCGGATTCATGACGATGACGTCGAAGGGAGCCGAGAGCAGCTCCAATAGGCGCAGGCCGCGAGCGGTGCCCTCGGCGAAGAGGCGCTGGCGGGGATTGTCGGAAACCTGGCTGGCGACTTGGTCGAGGCCGGCGAGCAATTCCGCACGGATGCGCATGGCCTCGTCTTCAAGCAGCGACCGCTGAAGCTGAAGTTGTCCGCTCTGCTCGGTGATGACCTCGTCCACGACAGGCCCGAGTTCGAACTGACCCTTTTTCTCGCGACGGTCGGTGAGGCGACTGAGGCCCTTGGCCTTGGCCTGCTCTTCAACCCACGCGTCGAGCACACGGGTGACGCCTTCCTGCACTTGGATGAGGCCGCCGAGTTCGCCGAGATAGCGGAGGTTTTGCCAGAGAGCGTCGAAAAGTTTTTGCCGCAACTCGGGGGAACCGAGGGTGGTCCCGACGCGCTCGACTAGGGCGCGGAGCTGGTCGGCATCGACCTGCACGGCTTGGGCGAGGACGACATTGCGCGGACGAGCCGTCATGGTGGCGGGATCGAAGCCGGCGCTTTGGGCCGCTTCCTTCGCGGTGAAGATAAGGGAAAGCATCGCGATCTGAATGGCGCGTGGGTCGATGTCTATCCCGCAGAGATTGTTTTCCAGAATAGCGGCAGGAATATCACGCACGTGAGCGACAGATGATTCAGCGGGCCAGCCGGGCTGACCGACGTGGGCGATCTCCTCCTCATACATGCGGTAGAAAAGACCGAAGGCGTATTGCCCGAAGTGGAGCGTGCCGCAGGCTGGGTCCAGAAAGCGGATGTCGCGGGCAGACTTAAAGGCTGACACGGAGCCATCGGCTTCAACGCGGCGGAAGCGGATTTTTTCTCCCGTTCGGGGAACGAGATAATCGGCTACGGGCGAGAGGCCGGGCGGACGCTCGCTGGGGAGCGGAGGCGGAGTCTTCGTGAGGAGGGCGGAGTCTGGGTGCATCTGCACCCAGAGGCGGCCGAGGGTATTATCGACCAGCACCTTTACGACCCAGGAAGGGGTGTAGAACTGGTTAATGACGGAGAGTTCGTAGGGGCTGCGCGGGGTGCCTTTGTTCTCGGCACGCACGCGGTCTTTTTCCCCGACGTTGAAGAACTG
>CAYVDZ010000276.1:0-5593 GCA_964450575.1 uncultured Opitutus sp. | reverse complement strand
GCGTGGCTGGGCCAGATACAAGCGTAGTCGTGATCGGGCGCGAAGAGTGGACCGAGGTCGGCGTGGAGCTGGGCGAAAGCGGCGGAGAGGCCATCGCGGAGCAATGCCTCCTCGGCGTCGGCCTCGTATTTGTAGCGGCTGCCACCGGCGGCGCGGAAATCGCGGAGGAAGCGGGAGCGTTCCTGACCGGGTTGGGGCGTGAGCACCTCGGTGGATTCGGGGATGGCGTCGAGCGCGGAGCCGGGGAAACGGAGCCGGAGGAGGTCGCGGGCCTCCATGACTTTCAAACCGACGAGACGGTTGACGAGCGTGTAAGTAAGTTCGCGAACGACGGCATCGAAGCCGCGCTGAGGCGTGCCTTCGGCCTTGGTGTCGTGCTCAACGAGGGCGGCCAACGCTCGGCGGACAGGTAGCTCCGACATGGGCAGCGCGAGGGCGCTCTCGGCGGTGTGGCGGCCGTCGCGACGGAAACCATAGCGGAGCAAAGCGGCCTCGAAATCGTCTTGTAGGGAGCCGCGGAGCTGGCCGATCCAGCGACGGACGGAGTCCTTGTGTTGGTCTGAAAGCGACGGGCCGGCCGAGGGAGTTTGAGTGACGGCGTCGCTCATGGAACGTCGATGGTGAAGCCATCGCGGATGCGTTTTTTCAGTTCGTCGCCAATCTCAGTGAGGGCGCAATCGACTTCGGTCTCGGTGGTGAAACGACGGCCTGCGAGATCGTTGGCCGGATGCCAAGTGAAGGTCTTCTGATCGGGCTTGGGTGCTGGTGGTGGGGACTTGAGGGCGCGGAGGGCGGCCTCGACTTCGGCGCGGTGTGCCGGGAGCGCCTTGGCGGCGTTGGCGAGGGACGAGAGACTAACCTTAGCAGTAGCCGCGAGGAGGGCTTGGAGGGTTTTAAGATCGCTTTGGGAATAGTGGCACGAGCCGTGAGGGCCGAAGGTGGCCGAAATGACACTGTCGCGCTTATCGGTGGGCGCGGCGGCGTAAGCAGGACCGGAGCGGATGGCCTCGACGGCTTCGGCGGCGCGTTTGCGGAGATCGGCGTAAGCAGCCCGATAGGCGGCTCCGTAAACCGTGGCGACCTGGTCGCGCGCGGCCCGGAAGTCGGCCCAGCGGGAGACGACAGCCTTGGCCTGAGTGATGGCGGCGAGATCGGCGACGGATTGATCGAGCGCAGCTTTGTCGGCGGCGGCGGCGGCCGGCGGATGGTCGGTGACGACAGCGACAATTCTTTGGGTCGTCTCGAAGTCCTTGTGTCGATTGGCGTCGAGGAAGGATTTAAGTTCGTCGAGGGCCTGCTTGAGTCCACGCCATGACGCGGCAAGAGGGAGGAACGCGAGGACGCCCTTGGTGGGGTCTTTGAGGTTGGTCGGCGACAGGAGAATTTTTTCGCCGCCGAGAATGATGTCACTGATCGGGAGGCCAGCCTCGGCGCGCAGGGCGGCATCGCGAACACCCTCGATGAGTTTCTCCCCGAGGCTGCGGATAGCAGCGGCAAGGGCGTTGCCTGACTCAGGCGTGCCAGTGACGCCGAGCGCGATCAGTTCTTTGCTGGTCGCTTTGATCTGCTCGACAGAAAGGGAGGCTTCGGCGAGACGGAAGGTCGTGCGCTCAAAGGTTTTGATTTTCGTGAAATCGTCGAAGGCATCCTTGTAGTCGTAGAGCGGCGTGGGGCCGGCGGCGGTGGCACGCTCAATGAAGAGGGTGCCGGCGCGGAAGCAGCCGGCGAGGACGAGGCGGAGCGTTTCCGAGGGCCAGCCAAAAGGTGTGCGGGTAAAACCCTTAAAACCCTTCGCGTCGCGGTCCTCCAAGAGGCGGGCGCCGGTGGGGTCGACGCCATCGGCTTCGAGGTCTTTGATGACTTCCAAGACGGTGGAGATGAGCGCCGACTCCTTGTTAAGGCTGCCCTGGGTATCGAAAAGGTGCAGGTCAGGCGCGACTTGGTGGAGTGCGGGCTGGGCGGGGTTGAGGAGAGCCTTGAGCTGCTTGGCGAAATCCACCGGCTTATCGGCCACGGCGAAGCGCGGAAACAGATTGGGAAGCTGTTGGGCGACGGCCTTGGGCAGCTCGGCGGTGAAGCTGGAAGTGCCGTCAAGTGAGACCTCTTTGCCTCCGAATAGAGGCTGCCGGCACTGAAGGTCGCTTGAAGTTCGCGGGTGAGAGTCTTGGCGAGATCGTCGCGTTCTTTGCGTTTTTCGGCGAGGGCATCGGCGGTGTCCTTGGATGGATCGTCGGTGAAGCGTTTATCGCCGGTGACGTTGAGGAGAGCCTGGTGGCGTTTGAGGCGGGCCTCTAAGTTATCGGGGAGCGCGGCGACGCACCAAAGCTTACGGCCCTTGGGGCCGGCGACCTGATTTTCGCGTTTGAGATCCTCGATCGCTTGCTTGCGACCGGGTGCGAGCGGGCTAATGAAGGCGACTTCGATCTCGGGACCGGTGTCCACAGCTTCTCCGTCGAGGGCGACAGCGTAGTAGAAGGCGGTCTTGGTGACACCGAAGGTAACGGCGTAGTTATCGAGGTTTTTCTTGGCGATAACACCGCCCTTGATGAGGTCGATGGATTGCTGGCGGATCGCGGTCGTGGTGATGGTGCGCGAGGAGCCGGGTCGGATCATCTCCTGAATGGCCTGCTCGACAGTGCGCTCTTTTTCGTTGAGGAATTTCCATTCGCCGGAGGATTCGTCGCGGGCGACGTAGCCTGCTTGTTGGAGGGCGACGAGCGTCTGCTCGACCTGAGTGCGGAGGGTCGGCAGATCGAAACTGATGCTCTCGGTAAGGAGCTTGGCGATGTTTTCGGCAGTGCGCGGGACGTGAGTGACGCGCTGGATAAGGTAGAGCACCTTCACGACACGCGATGGCGGGAGCGGCGTGGGTGGTGGGACGCGGTTGTCTGCGTCGGTGATGGATTTCACGCCGGACGCGCCGAGGTATTCTTGGGAGAGAAGGTCGTTGCCGAGGGCGTCGAAAACCTGATCGAAGGTGGCGAGGTGGCCGATGGAGAGCGGGGCGAGTTTTTGCAGCGCTTCCATGATGACTGAAATCATGGAGCGCACGCCGCCGGAGATGCGGAAGCCTGAGAGGGCCTCGCCGATGTCTTGGGCGAGCTGGATTTGGTGTGGCAGGAAGGGGTAGGCGTCGATGAAGGCGCGTTCGGAAAGCGTGCCAAGGTTGCGCGTGGATTTCAGGTCGGCGAGCTGGGCGAGTCCGCCTTCGTTGGTCGCGTAGAGTGGTTTGAGCTCCCCTTCCTTCGATGGGTGTTTTTTGAGAATGCGCTCAGCGATGACGCGGTTGATGCCGTCGGAAATAAGGTGGGGTTTAAGCTCGAATCGGGCATTGAGGCGGCCGACGAGCGCGGGCTGGAAATTGGTGCGATCTACGACTTTTTCGAGGTCTTGCTGGCTGGTGCAGATGAGCCAGACTTTGCCTTTGCCCTTGTTGCCGATCATTTCGGCGAGGCTGTTGAGTTCGCCGATCTTCTCGTTGGAGTCGCCGATGAAGGTGCCCATCTCGTCGATGACGAAAATGAGATGCTGGGAGCGACCGCCACCGGGCTTCTGGTCGTTCACCCACGCGACAAGTTCATCCGCGATGCCCTCTGCGGTGAGTTTTGAATGCTGGAAGGCGTCTTCCAACCCGTTGAGTGCGTCGTCTTCGGTGGGGAAACTCGCGGGATCGACAGTGGGAAGAACTTTTGAGAGCCGGCGGCGAACCGTGGCAAGGTCGTCGCGCCCCTCCGGGGTGCGCCAAGCGACCTGATGTTTGGCCTCGAAGGTGGTTTCGAGTTTGCCGAGCAAGCCGGCGCGATCGAGGCGGCGCTCTAGGCGGGCAACGACAAAATTTTCGGAATAGCCGAGGCTGCGGTAGAATTCACCGATAAGAATTTCGCCGATGGAGTTGGAGTTGGTGAGGCTCTGGCGACTCTTGATCTCGAAAGCGACGGTGCGCGCAACGGTGGTTTTGGCGATCTCAGCAAGACGAAGACGGATGTCGCGACCGCGCGACGTGTCGTTGAGATGTTTGGCAAAGACGTCGATGCAGGTCTCGGTGGAACAGGCTGTGGGGGGCTCGTTCTGGAGCAAGTAACCGAGAATCTTGGCGAAGTGCGATTTGCCGGACCCGAAGAACCCGGAAAGCCAGATGCCGCACACATCACGGGAATGCCCGCCCCGGCGCAGCGAATCGCTGACGGAGGTGTAAGTATCGAGGATACGCTTTAGCTCCTCCTCGATTTTATCGGTTAAGACGTATTCGCGCAGTTCCGTGCCGAGGGCGGAGCGGTCGAAGACTTTGACCACACCTTCGACTTTGACGGTGATGTCGCGGCGGATGAGTTCGCGGATGGTTAGGGGCATGCGGGGAATCAGATTTTGAAGGTAATCTTGACGGCGAGGTAGTTGCCGCCGTCGGGCTCGTTCATGAAGTGGAGTTTGCCACCGCGGTCCTCACCCGGAAATGCGATGAAGAGACGCAGGTGAAGGTCGCGCAATTGGCGCAAGACCTCGCCGTAGCGAACGAGTGGAAAAAGCGAAACTGTAGAGACGACGAAAAGGTTAGTACCTGGTTGGCGGTCGGAAAATTCCCGAAGGCGAGCGATGAGTAAACGCTCGGCGCGTGCGGCCAGACCCTGGCGTGCGAGGCGGTAATTTCGGAACTCGTCATCGCCGAGATCAGCTAGCTCCTCGGCGGTGAAGCAGGTGAAAAGGAATCCGGAGAGGTCGAATTGCTCGCAGGCAATTCCCGCTGCTTTGAGCTCAGGATAGCAGCGATCCTGAAGCGCACTGCGCACGTCCAGCTCTCGCTCTGGTGGATAGATGAGTAGAAACGAGCTATCCGTGAGCACGGCGGCCTGCTGAAAAGGCTGCCGTGCGGCGGTGAGTATAGCTTGAAGGGCGTCTTCCATGGGGTGGCTTACAGAGAAAGTTCAATCACATCGGCTTGCATGCGGAAGCGTAATTTGCCCTGCCGATTTAGCTCGGCGAGGACATCCACTACCTCGCCGGGGGCGATTCCAAGAATCTTAAAGGCCTTATGACGGATAGTTTCTGAGGAGGGCACGCCGGCCAACAAGAGAGAGCGGAGAAGTAGGCGAACTGCGGCGGGTTGCAGCGATGGACGAACTGCGGTCTTTCGGGTGCCGCCGGTTGCGAGACCAAAGTCACGGACGCTGGCTAGGTAGTGTTGGGCAACGTGGGTTAGCGTGGTGGGTGTCCAAGCGGCGACCTCAGGATGCGAGGTCTTACCAAGGCGTTGGAAAAACACGGTGAGATCGCCAATGCGTAGTTCCGAAGAGGCTTGGCGAAGGTGGGGGAAAAGCCATTCGTGCGACGTGACGAACACCGTGCGATCATTGAGCGCGAAGAGAACGTAGCTAAGAAGCTGGCGGTCGTGTGAATCAGGGAAGGCTCGCCACTCGGCGAGGAAAGCAGTGAACAGGGCCGAATGCGTATCGAGGAGGTAGCGGCCCTTTATCTCCTTATACAGCTTGGCGCGGGCGCTGACCGAAGCGCGGGCGAGTATATTGTCATCAATGATGGCGGCTCGAAACGCGGCGGCGCGATATTCCGGCACGCGCTCCATCAGCATGGCGAAATCGGT
>CAYVDZ010000275.1:2863-6949 GCA_964450575.1 uncultured Opitutus sp. | reverse complement strand
GATGCCTCGCTGCCGCGTCCGCCTTCCTTCGCGACCGCGCTGCGGCGGGCGGACGGAACGTTCGCAGTCATCGCGGAAATCAAACGCCGCTCGCCGTCGGCCGGTGACATCAAGGCGGGCGCCTCTTCCGTCGAACAAGCCAGACGCTATCAAGCGGCGGGCGCGGATGCACTTTCGGTGCTGACGGACGAAAAGTTTTTCGGCGGCACCTTGGACGATCTGCGCCGGGTAACGCGGCATTTCGCCGAAACGCCTCCGGCCCGGCCCTGCCTCCGGAAAGACTTCATGATGCACGCGCTGCAGGTCCACGAGGCGCGCGAATCCGGGGCGAGTGCGATCCTGATCATTGTGCGGGCGCTGACGGATGAAGAAATCAAAACCCTGTTTGGTGCGGCCAAGGCGGCCGGACTGGATGCGTTGTTCGAGATTCACAGCGAAGCGGAAATCGAACGTGCGGTCGCACACGGGGCGCGAATCATCGGCGTCAACAATCGGGACCTGGCCATTTTCAAAACCGATCTCGGTTTGAGCGAGCGCCTGATTCCACTGTTTCCTTCGGACGTCGTCGCGGTGAGTGAAAGCGGCATCACGAGCGGCGCCGATGCAGCACGGGTGCGCGCGGCGGGCGCCCATGCCATCCTGGTGGGCGAAGCCTTGATGAAGGCGCCGAATCCGAGTGAACTCGTGGCCGAGTTTCGGAAACTTTGAGATTTTCTCGCATGTCGTGCGTCCAACTCAAGTCGGCCCGGAGAGCCTGCTCCACCCTCCTTGCCGTTTCACGTTAAGTCGCGATGCCGCTTGCCCCCACCACCACTCGAGACCTGCTGACGCAACTCGGCCATCAGCCCAAACGCTTTCTGGGGCAAAACTTTCTGGTGGATGGCAACATCGTCCGCAAGTCGCTCGAACTTGCCGAAGTCCGATCGGGAGACACGGTGGTGGAAATCGGTCCCGGTTTGGGCACGCTGACGACGGCGCTGCTTGAAGCGGGGGCCCACGTGTGGGCGGTGGAAATGGATCGCACCTTACATGCGCACTTGGAAACCGAGCTCTTGCCGCGTTTCCCCGCCACGTTTCATTTGCTGGAAGGCGATGCGGTCGAGCACCCGCTGGCCGGGTTGCCGGCTCCGCTGGCGGAAGCAGGGGTGAAAATTGTGGCTAACTTGCCGTACGCGATCGCGACGCCCTGGCTCGACGAAGTGTTGGCCGGGCCCTTACCAACCCGGATGGTGCTGATGCTACAGCAAGAGGCGGCCCAGCGGTACGCTGCGCAACCGGGCTCAAAATCGTTTGGGGCGATTTCTATTTTCCTGCAGTCCGCCTACATTATCGCTCCCGGGCACAAGGTGGCTGCAGCGTGTTTTCATCCCCGACCGGATGTTGAATCCCATCTTTTAAACCTCGTGCGCCAACCGGAACCGTACGTTTTCCCGCCGTCGGTCAAAGCCCTGATCCGAAGCTGTTTTCAGCAACGCCGAAAGCAGATCGGCGCGCTGCTCCGCAACCGGCTTGATGACCAGTCCGGAGTCGTTGGTTGGCGGGAACTTCTCCAAGCCCACGGCCTCTCAGAACAAACACGTCCGGAAGCGATTCCGGTCGAATGGTGGGTGCGGTTTGCCGCGCTTTTCCCAGCCTTGGCTTGAAAGCCCCGCGTCACGCATTACTCAGTAATCTCTTCATCATGCTTCGCCTCATCCTTGCGATTCTCCTCGCCGCTGCTGTTACCACCGCACGGGCGCAAAATGCCGACGGTGCGCTTGTCGGTAAAATCGAAGGCCGCAGTTACGTTTCCCCGACGGGTGCCTTTAAGATCGTGATCCCGGTCCTGCCCGAGCTGGGCGGCGACATCACGGACACGCCGAACGTCGTAACGTTTCAAGACGACTTCAACGTGCATGTGAGTATCGCGGCCTTCCCGCAGGATGCCACGCAACGGTGGGAGTTATCGACCCGCGGGTTGAAGGACTATCTTATTTATTTCTTCAGCAATTTTGTGCTGGCTGACTTCAAGCAAACATTCGCCGGCGTGGAAATTCAAAGCGCGAAATTCATTCCGAGCATGCTCGATGGCTCGCTGCTCACCTATATTCTCGTGCCCGGTGGCACGATGTTTGGACATCGCGTGCCCGACATTGGGTTGTCGACCCGGGTTCCAGTTGCCAAGCGGGGCAACCTGCTCTTTGTCCGCAACGGTCACATCTTTGTCGTCAGCGCCGAACTCGCAGAGCGCGTAATCGAGGGAAGTTTATATAACAAAACCACGGAGCAAGAGGACGAAATTCTCCGCAATCGGCTGAACGATGTCGTCGGCAAGATCTCCTTTGCCTCGATGCCGGCAGCGGAAACGGCGAAGAAATGAGATCGGGAAGACGCGCTTCTTCCGCGCGACCTTGGTTCGCACTTGTGTTGGCGTCGGCGGCGCTGCTCCTCAGCGGATGCGTTTATCTGCGGCTGCTCGAGTTGAAGAAGCAGCTCAATCACTTCGACCGCCACTTCGCACTCCAGACCCACGATGGGGTGGGCATTGTGTGTCACGACCCGATTTTGCGCACGAAAGACGTGCGTTGGATGGGATTGCTGCCCGAACAAACCAAAACGCTCGGCCTGGCCGAGCAGTGGCAGGTCCGCTGGGTGAAGCAATTGCCCTTGGGAATCGACGAGCCCGGGACGTACGACATCATCGTGGAACTTGGGTTTGCCGCGGATAAGCTGACCCGCGTCGCAATCCCCGAACGCTATTTCACGGTCATGCCGAAAGAGTTTCTCGTCGGAGTGATCAAGAGCCTCGGACGGGGGAAGATCGACAAATCCAGCAAGCAAATCGAAGCGTCGATGGCAGAGAACGACGTGGCTGCGGCCAGACCGAATCTTCCCGATATCGACAAACTGCTGGGTCGGCCCAGCGAGGAAAGCGAAATCGGCCCGCATACGGTCGTCCGTTATTGTTATATTCCGGCTACCAAAGAATCACGCGCGGGCGTCTTCGATCTCCACCTCACGTTTCACACCAAAAGCGGTGAACTCCTGCGTTGGCACGGGAAGACCCCGATTGGCAATATCGCGTTTAACTTCGCTGCTAGTCATTAAGGTAGGCCGAATCGCAAGGCGAAGCGCGGAGCGTCGTTCTCTTGGGCCGAAGAATGGCGTGGGAGGCGAGCAGGCGAAGACGAAACGGAGGGGCAAACTGGCGCGTTTACGTTTCGCCTGACTTCAGCTCTGGTCAGCAACTGCCATGATTCCATCCGGGTTTACGTTACGCGACGCCACTGAAGCCGATCTGCCAGCGATCGTCGCGATCTACAATTCGACCATTCCAGGCCGGATGGTCACGGCGGATCTCGAACCGGTCACCGTGGAATCGCGTCGGCCATGGCTCGCCGCGCATCAGAACGCGAACCGACCGATCTGGGTGATCGCGGACCTCGCCGACACCGCCGTCGCGTGGCTCAGTTTTGATACGTTCTTTCCCCGGGCGGCGTATGACGGGACCGCCATGATCGCGATCTACGTTGCGCCCGACCGTCGCGGCCACGGCCTGGGCCGAACCCTTTTGGAAGAAGCCCTCAGGCGCGCGCCCGGACTTGAGCTGCATACACTCGTTGGCTATATTTTCGGCCACAATAAACCGAGCCTGCAGCTTTTCACGCGCCATGGCTTCGAGCGGTGGGCACACCTGCCGCAAGTAGCGGTGCTGGACGGGATTGGTCGTGACTTGATAATAATGGGCCGCCGCGTGGCGGTGCCCTGATCCCGGGGACGGACAACGGGTCGACCCTCCCCGTTTGCCAACGGAGCGGGATTGCGTCTACTGCGAATTCGCCATGGATGAGTCCTCTATGCGCTCCTTTCGCTTTATCATCCCGGTGTTGCTGGGAGCTGCTTCCCTCGCCTCCGAGCTCTTTGCCGCGCAACCGTCTCCGGCCATGAAAAAACCCTTTGGCCTCGTCATTCACGGCGGAGCGGGCGTCGTGCTGCGCGAAAATATCCCACCCGAACTGGAGGCCCAGTATCGCAGCAAACTGACCGAGGCGCGTGATGCCGGCTATACGATCCTCGAGCAAGGGGGCAGTGCCATGGACGCTGTGA
>CAYVDZ010000275.1:2391-2853 GCA_964450575.1 uncultured Opitutus sp. | reverse complement strand
ATTCACCGCTGTTCAACGCCGGCAAAGGCGCGGTCCTCAACGCCGACGGAATCTGCGAACTGGATGCGTCCGTCATGGACGGACGCACGCAAGCCGCCGGCGCCGTGGCGGGCGTCCGCCGCATCCAGAATCCAATTACACTCGCCCGCGCCGTCATGGAGAAATCCGAGCACGTCATGCTCGCCGGCGAGGGCGCGGAAAGGTTCGCGCAGGAGCGCGGATTCGCGTTCGTCGAAAACACCTACTTCCAAACGCCGCGGCGGCGCGCCGATTTGGAGCGCGCCCGGCAACTGGAAGTCGCCCGGTCCGGCGCTGGAAAAAAATCCGCCGCCCTCACCGCCCCGTCAGCCAACCGCACACTCGCGCCCGATAACTCCGACTCCGTGGTCACGACGACCGACGACGCGGCGTTCGACCGCCAGAATCGCTATGGCACGGTCGGCTGCGCGGCGCTCGATCAAC
>CAYVDZ010000275.1:0-2381 GCA_964450575.1 uncultured Opitutus sp. | reverse complement strand
ACAGGGCAATCTGGCCGCGGGCACTTCCACCGGCGGACGAACCAACAAAAAGTTCGGCCGCATCGGCGACGCGCCCATCATCGGTGCGGGCACCTACGCCAACAACGCCACCTGTGCGGTGAGCGCCACCGGTTGGGGCGAGTTTTTTATCCGCACGGCCGTCGCCCATGACATTTCCGCGCAGATGGAATACCGCGGCACGCCGCTGGCTGACGCCGCCAAAGCCACGCTCGCAAAAGTGGCAAAACTTGGAGGCGATGGTGGCGTCGTTTGTATCGATAAAGACGGCAACATTGCCCTCCCCTTCAACACCGCCGGCATGTACCGCGGCTACCGGGTTTCCAGCGGTGAGGTCGGAGTCGAGATTTTTAAGGAGTAACGGGTGGAACAGACATTCCTGTCTGATATTATTACTTCGATGTTATCTACCCCGAAAATCGGAACAGGCAGGAATGCCTGTATCACCTCCGATCCAGAAACCACCAGTCGCAAGATCCCCGGATTACTCCGGGAACCTTGCGACTGGTGACACGGATTGCGGGAAAGCGCCTGAAGACGGCCATTTCCCAAGGCATTGCGGACATTGAGCCGGCAGCGCGGGCGACAAAGATCAGAATCTTCCGGCTTTCCACCCCGGGCATTTCTTCCCTAACGTCGGTTACTCACGCCTGATGCCCACCCACTCATCGCCCTCCGCCCCCGTGTCTCCCAAATCCAGCTCCATCGCCCGTCCGATGTCGGCGGACGCGCCGCGTCCCATTCGCAAGCTCATGGCCGCCAATCGGAGTGAGATTGCGGTCCGGATCTTCCGTGCCGCCACGGAGCTGCATTTGCGCACGGTGGCCGTGTTTGCCCAGGAGGATCGCCTTTGCATTCATCGCTACAAGGCGGACGAAGCCTACCAGATTGGCGCCGGCAAAGGCCCGGTTGCGGCCTATCTCGACATCGAAAGCATCGTCGCGCTGGCGACTGAAAAAGGCGTGGACGCCATCCATCCCGGGTACGGCTTTCTGTCGGAAAATGCCGGCTTTGCCCGCGCCTGCGAGCGGGCTGGAATCATCTTCGTCGGCCCGCGTCCCGACTTGTTGGATATGATGGGCGACAAGACGGCCGCCCGTGCGGTCGCCCAGCGTATCGGCGTGCCAGTGCTTCCGGGGACCAAGGATCCCATCACCGAACGCGATGACGCGCTTCAAGTCGCGAAAACCATCGGCTTCCCGCTGATCATCAAAGCTGCTTTCGGTGGCGGTGGCCGCGGCATGCGGGTCGTCCACAAATCAGGCGATCTCGTCAACCCGCTCGACGAAGACCAGGCGGAAGCGGGTCGCGCCTTTGGCAATTCCGCGGTCTTCCTCGAAAAGTATATACCGCGCGCCAAGCACATCGAAGTTCAGATTCTCGGAGACAAGCACGGCAACGTCATCCACCTGCATGAGCGGGACTGCTCGGTGCAACGCCGACACCAGAAAGTCATTGAAGTCGCGCCCTCCTTCGGACTGCCCGATAAGATCGTGCGCGAACTGTGCGACGCCGCCGCCCGCCTCGCCCGGGAAATCCGATACGACAACGCCGGCACGGTCGAATTCCTCTACGATCTGGACCGCCATGAGTGGTTCTTCATCGAGATGAATCCGCGTATCCAGGTCGAGCATACGGTCACCGAGGTGATCACCGGCCTCGATCTGGTTCGCGCCCAGGTGCTCATCGCCCAGGGCTACGCCCTCCACTCGCCCGAAGTCGGAATGCCGTACCAAACGGAAGTTCCGCGCAACGGCTTTGCCATTCAGTGCCGGATCACGACGGAGGATCCGGAGAACAAGTTCACGCCCGATTACGGCCGCATCATGGCCTACCGCTCGCCCGGCGGCTTTGGCGTGCGGCTCGACGGCGGCATGGGCTACGCCGGCGCCGTCATCACGCCGTTCTACGACTCGCTGCTCGTGAAGAGCATCACGAGCGGACAGAACTACGAAATCGCGATGAACCGCGCGCGGCGGGTGCTGAGCGAGTTTCGGATCCGCGGAGTAAAGACAAACATCCCGTTTCTCGAAAACGTCATCGCGCACCCGCAGTTCCAGGCAGGCCAGGCCACCACGACGCTGATCGACACCACGCCGGAACTGTTCGCCTTCAAGCCCCGCCGCGACCGCGCGACCAAGCTGCTGACGTTCCTCGGCAATGTCATCGTCAACGGCAACCCGCACGCCAAGGGCTACCGGCCCGAAAAGCCCTTTGCCTCCGCGCCGCTTCCGTCCCCCCGATCCCGGGTCGTGACGCTCACGGAAGCGGCCCCGAAGTCGAAGGCCCGCAGTGGGCACGCGGCCGTCTCCCGTCCCACCGTCGCCGGTACCGACATCCCCACCGGCTCCCGTCAACCCCTC
>CAYVDZ010000274.1:0-6951 GCA_964450575.1 uncultured Opitutus sp. | reverse complement strand
TGCTGACTCCCCCGTCGCTCATTCGGGCGGGGCAATACCTCACGGATCGTTCGTATCAGTTTTCGGCGGACGTTGCTGCAGTCGGAATTTCGGGCCGCGGCTATTGCCGGGAGAAGACAGTTTTTGACCTGATTCAAGGGACTGCACGGATTGTTTATCATCAGGATCTCACCGCCTACGGCTGGGCGCTGGGATTCCAGGTACGACAGATCGTGCGGGACGCGAGGGAAAGACGCACATGAAATGGACCGCTAAAAAACGCCTGCAATCGGTGATCGGCCTCTCCGTCGTTGACGGGCAGCTCTGGGTGACGCAGGTCGCGCGCGCCAAGGCCGCGATCGCGACGTTGCGCTCGACGCACGCGCCGCTCGCGCTGGACCTGCTGCATCCCGAGGTCGAGTTGGTGGGACGCGAGATCAAGAATCATCTCGAAGCGGCCAACATCCGGGAACGGCACTGCGTGGTGGCGTTGCCGCCTGAGTGGATCATGAGCCAGCCTACGCAGGTGCCGGAGCTGTCTGCGGACGACACGGCCAGCCTGCTGCAGATCGAGGCGGAAAAAGGATTCCCTTGTGATCCGGACGAATTGCAGATCGCGCGCTCACCGCATCGGTCGGCCAACGTCAGCTACGTGACGCAGCTTGCCGTGCGGCAGGAGCAACTCGCGCGTTTGTCTTCGGTTCTGCAAAATGCAGGGCTGAAGCCCGTGAGCTTCTGCTTGGGTCTGGCCGCGCTTCCCGGGGCAAAGGCCGCGGCCGGCGAAGGTCGAATGACGCTCGTCCTTGGGGCGAAAGGCGCGACGCTGCTCGTATCGGCGGGTGGAGGCATCGCGGCGCTTCGCACCTTCGAGGCCACGATTGATTCCGAGGCGGGCGAAAACGTGGTGAACGGCCGCGTGCTCGCGCGGGAGTTGCGCGTGTCCTTCGAACAAGTACCCGCGGACCTGCGGCAGGAGATCAAGCATCTCGCCTTGCGCGGAGACGCGACAATGGTCGCACAGCTGGCAGGAATGTTGGCGGAGTGGGCGGCTGACTCCGGACTGACAATCGATCGCGGCGGCGTCGCAGGGAAATCGGTGACGGAACAAATCGTCGAGCGCATTGCGGAGCGTCACCTCACGGAGGGCGGACCGGAGCTGGAGTTTCTTCCCCCGCGGCCAGGTCGGTTTGCGGTGTTGATGGCCCGGTACAATTCCAAGCGCCTCGCGACTGCGGGTTTTGCCGCGGCGGCGGTGGTGGTGCTGGTGGCGGCTGGTTTTGGGTGGCAGGAATACCGGCGTTGGTCGCTGCGAACCGAATGGCAGGCGATGGCGGCGCGGGTCACGGCGCTCGAGACGATCCAAGGTAGCATCCGTGAATTTCGACCGTGGTATGATACCTCGTTTCGCAATCTCACGATCATGAAACGAGTCGTCGAATGCTTCCCGGAGAACGGGAGTGTGACGGCGAAAACATTTGAAATTCACTCCCCGGCGATGGTGAGCGTCACGGGCACCGCGCGCGACAACGCCTCGCTGCTGCGCACGCTCGATCAACTGCGGCAGGCGAAGGAAGTTCAAGGGCTCAAGATCGAGCAGATCCGGGGCAAGACGCCCGCACAGTTCACCTTTACGTTCCGCTGGGTCGGAGCCTCGGGCACATGAAAATCACTCCTGCACAACGACAGCGTTTATTGATGATTCTCGCGGGCGCGGCGGTGCTGCTGCTCGTGTTTGACAGCGCGATTCTGGCGCCACTGACGAACGCGTGGCAGAGCCGAACCGCGGAGATTGCGCGTCTGGAAAAATCCGTGACGGAAGGCCATGCACTCATCGACCGGGCGGAGCGGATGGAGATCCTCTGGGCGGAGATGCAGGAGAAGGCCTTGCCCAAGGATGCGGCGAAGGCGGAGCAGGATCTGATCTCGGCCTTCGATCGCTGGGGCCGTTCGAGCAATGTGGAACTCGGCTCCATCAAACCACAATGGAAACGCGGGCAGACCAGTCGGTATTCACAACTTGAATGCAGAGTGGATGCCACCGGATCGATGGCGACGCTGAGTCGGTTCCTTTATGAAGTGGAGAAGTCCACGCTCGCGCTCCGGGTCGATTCCGTCGAGCTCACGTCTCGCGATGACACCGGACAGAAACTGACGCTGGCCCTGCTGGTGAGCGGCCTGCGCCTCACACCGTTGGAGGGGAAAAAATGAACCGTATTGTCCTGAACCGTTTCGTCGTGGTGGGGGCCGCCCTGCTATGGGGAGCGAGCGCCGCATCCGCGGCGAATGATAAACGTCGCAATTCCTTCAATCCCGCTCCATCGAGCGCCGGCTCGATGGCGGCGGCCGCCCCGGCGAACAGCTTCGAGGCGTTCGGACTGATCGTGGAGCGAAATATCTTCAACCCGAACCGGACAGTGCGCACGGCGCCGGGAGCGGCGGTAGAACCCGTCCGGGTCGATGAGATCGCGCTGGTGGGTACGATGACGTCCGACCAAGGCTTGCTGGCGTTCTTCGAGAGCGCCGACTCCAGCTTTCAGAAAACCGTCCGCGTCGGCGAGTCCATCGCCGAGTTCAAGGTCGAGCGCATCACAAGTGGTGGCGTGGATCTTGCCCGGGGTGACACTCCGCTGGCGTTGATGGTCGCACAACGACTCCGGCGCATCGAAGGCGGTGCTTGGACGGTGGATACCTCGGGAACCGACGTGGCCCAGGAAAAGGGACTGACCGCCGGTCGACGTGCGGTTGAGCCCGGCGCGCCCGCGGAAATTCCCGCGGATGCGTCCGATGTTTTAAAACGCCTCATGAAGAAACGAGAGAAACAATTGAATTGATGAAGACCACGATCATTACCCCCCTTTGCCTCGGACTCGCGCTCCTTTCCAGTGGGGTGCGGGCGCAGGACGCGACGACCCAGCCCCCGCCCCTGACCCTGGCACAGATCGAGGCTTGGATCGGCGACGTGCGCGCACGGGACGCGATAGCTCAGTCCTCGCCCGCCGCGATCGAGTCCGCGCCTCCCAGCCGGCCGGGACGCGGTGAGGCCCCGACGCTGCGCTTCAATTTCCGGGGTGCTTCGCTTGAGACGGTATTGAACTACCTCAGCGAAGCCGCTGGGTATATCATTGTTTTGGATACGCCGGTGCGCGGCACGATCGACATGTGGAGCGCGCAGCCGGTTACGCGGCCGGAGGCGATTCAATTGTTGAACCTCGCGCTCAATAAAAACGGCTACACCGCGAAGGTGCAGGGCCGCAACCTGATCGTTAGCTCCAAGGAGGAGGCTCGAAAGGGGAACATCCCGATTCGCACTGGGAATAATCCGCGCGACATTCCGGATAATGCTGAAATGGTAATGCAGATCATCCCGCTCGAACGCATTGATGCGACGCAAGCGGCCACCGATCTGGCGACGCTGCTTCCAAGCAGTGCCACGATCACCGCGAACCAGGACAGCAACTCGCTCGTCGTGACGGATACGCAGAGCAACATCCGGCATATTGTGGAGCTGATTTCAGCGCTCGACGGTTCGGCGGGTTCGGTCTCGGCGATAAAAGTGTTTCAGTTGAAGAACGCGGATCCGGTTGAGATGGCGCAGTTGATCACCAACCTGTTTCAACAACCCGCGGCCGCGGGCGGTGGCGCCGCCCCGGCGATCGTGCCCGGGCAGTTCGGCGGCCGGGGAGGCCCGGGTGCGGCGGCGGCGGCCATCGCGGCTGCGCGTGGTGGACGCGGGGCGGCCAGCACGTCTCGCGGCGGTCGCGGTGCGACGAGCCGCGGAACGCCGGTAATGGCCGTGGCGGATCCGCGAACGTACTCGGTCATTGTCACCGGTTCAAAGGAAGCCCTGGTGGATGTGGGTGAAATCGTCGCGCAACTCGATGCGAGCACGGCGCGGAAGCAGAAGGTCTTCGTTTATACGATGGAGAACGGCGACGTGAAGCAGGTGGAATCGATTCTGCGCAACCTCTTCCCGAGCAGCACGCGGACGACCACCTCTCAACAGCAGGTGGATCCGCTCACGACCCGTGCGTCCAGCAACAGTCAGGCCACGGGTTCCAATATCACCCTTGGCACCAACGGCGGGCGTTAAGTCCCCGTGTATCCAGCTTTCAACTCCAGTATTTCCATGACGTTTTCCTTTCAGCTTTCCACCTTTCTCCGCGTGACCGCGCTCGCGCTCACGCTGTCGGCCGCGGTCGAGGCGCACGCTCAGACGCAAGGCGCCCGCACCGGCAACACGGGCGCCCGCACGCCGACCAACAACGCCAACCGCGGCACGACCGCGCAAGGCGGGGGCGGCGGGGGCGGGAACTCGGCTGGCTCCAACCGGCAATACATGAATTCCACCATGGTGGGCGAAGCGCTCGTCACGAGTGACCTCGAGACGCGCCGGCTCATCATCGTGACCGATGACGACACCAACGAAAACATCCGCACCATCATCGCGAGCCTCGACAAGCCGAAGCCGCAGGTGCTCATCAACGTGGTCTTCGTCCAAGTGACGCATGACAAGGGCCTCGATCTTGGCGCGGAGGCGACCTTCAACGGCAACCTGTCGGTTGCGAGCGGCAACCCGCCGACTTCGGCATTGACGAAGTTCGGCCTCGCGGCCGCGGCAGGTGATCCGACTTCCTACGGCGCGTTCTATCGAATTCTCGGACAGGATCTGAATGCGACCTTGAGTGCTCTCGCGGCGGTCACGAAAACCGAGATCCTTTCGCGGCCGTCCATTCTGACGCGCAACAACCAGCAGGCGACGATCATGGTCGGCCAGTCGGTTCCGATCATCACCAACTCGCGGGTGAGCGATACGACAAACACGACCATCAACACGGTGCAGTATCAGGACATTGGGATCATCCTTCGGGTTACACCGTTCATCACGGAAGACGGATTGGTCGAGATGATCGTCTCACCGGAAATTTCGTCGCTGAGTGCGACCACGGTGCCGATTTCAAACACGGTGAGCTCGCCGGTGATCGACAAGCGTTCGGCAGATACGGTCGTCGTGACGCCGAGTGATATGACGGTCGTGATTGGCGGGTTGATCTCGACGGAAGTGCAGGAGAGCGAACGCAAAGTGCCGCTCCTCGGCGACATTCCGTTGCTTGGTTACGCATTTAAGCGGAAGCAGAAGAGTAACGTGAAGACGGAGCTGCTGATCTTTTTGACGCCGCATGTGGTGCAGACGCCCGGTTATTTGTCGCGCACGGCCGCGAGTGAACTCGATAATCTGGAACTCGCGCCCAAGGCATTTCCCCGGGGCGACCTGGAACGTTATATTGGTAAACCCTAGTTGAGGCTTGGAAAGCCGGACGGGAGTAGCGATTGCAGTACTGTCGATTCATGCGCTGGCCGAACGCAAAACGGACCCTCGGAGTTTACCTCGCCCTTTTCCTGCTCGGTTTGGGGGTGTGTGGCTGGCAGTGGGGTGAGCACCAGCGGTTCAAGCGAACCGCCACGGAGGCCCTGATCAATCGCGGTCGCGACATCACCTCGACGCTCGGCATCGTCGTGAGTTCACAGCGCTTGTATGGAAACCTGGTGGCGAAGGATCGTTTGGAGTCCGCCTTGAAGGGCCTGATTCATCCCGGAGAACTCGAGTCGCTCGCCATTCTCGGAGCGACGGGGGAGACGATTGCGAGTGCGGGTAGCGCGATCGAACTGACGCCGGAGATGATGGGGGCGCGCGGAGCATATTGGCACGGGGACGAATTAATGCTGATGAATCTGATGGATCTTGGCGGCGCCGAAGCGGGGGAGACGGCTCGGCCGGCTGCTTTCGTGGTAAATAGCCCGCGCGTTTTCCGACCGCGTCCGCCCGGCCAACGGATGGGCGAAGGAAGGCCGGTCCCATCCGCAGACGTGGCGGGTGAGGAAGGGGCGACGGCGAGTCCGTTGCCGTGGCGGCGATTTCCGTTCAGCCGGCCGCCTTGGTTGAGCGCTGAGGATTATGAAACGCTTATTTCCAAGCAAGGGGTGCACAGCCTGGTGATCTCGCTCTCGACGACCGAGATGCGACGGGCGGTCCGCGGCGACCTTTTACTGCGTTCGCTGGTGAGCCTGATGGCGTGCGGCGCGGCGCTGATCTCCGCGCTCGCATGGCGGAATTTTTCGCGCAATTCCGAGTTGCAGATCCGGTTGGTGAAAGCGGGCGAGATGAACAGCCACCTCGCGCAGATGAATTTTGCGGCCGCGGGCCTGGCGCATGAGACCCGCAATCCGCTCAACCTGATCCGCGGGCTGGCGCAGATGATCGCGATGCAGGCGCAGGACTCGCCGAAGCTGAAGGAAAACGCGTCCACGATCATTGAAGAGGCGGATCGAGTGACGGTGCAGTTGAACGAGTTCATCGACTACTCGAAACCGCGGCAGGCGCATTTCGCGCCGGTGGAAGTTTCGCGGCTGGTTGCCGACGTGGTGCGAACCTTGCGCGTCGACCTCGAGGACAAGCAGATCGCGCTGGAGCCCACCGCTTCTCCGCTCACCGTGCAGGCGGATGAGCAGCTTCTCCGGCAGGCGTTGTTCAATCTGCTGTTGAATGCAGTGCAGGCCGTGGACCAAGGTGGTCGGATCGAAATTCGGTGGACCTCGGAAACGCCTGGCGAGGCAGTGCTGGAGATCTGCGATAATGGACCGGGGGTGCCGGAGGCGGACCGGACGAACATCTTCAAGCCGTATGTGACGATGCGGCCGAAGGGGGCGGGGCTGGGGCTGGCGATTGTGCAGCAAATCGTGGCGGCGCACCGGTGGGATCTTGTCTGCCTCGCGAACCCGCCGCGCGGCGCGGTGTTTCGTATCAGCCATCTGAGGACGGCATTGGCCATTACGTGAGGCGGAAGATGCCCGGGACGGGGAGTGGTGCGTTTTGCACCGCGAAAGTCCACTCACTCACTCACTCCCCCCGGGTGATCTGGCATAAAATTCTTTCCGCAGAGAGCGCCCGGCGTACGTATCCTTCCATTCAATACG
>CAYVDZ010000273.1:0-6951 GCA_964450575.1 uncultured Opitutus sp. | reverse complement strand
GTTTTCCTTGGTGACGAATCCGCCCCAATGTTGACCGCTGACGCGAATCGCCGGAGCGCCATCGATTTGATCGACCACCGAAAAAACTTTGTCGGGATCTTCCCGGCCAAATTTGGGTAACCAGGTGTAGAACGCCGAGAGGTCCTTCCGGGTGTTCCCATCAAAGAGCACGATCTTTTCCTTCGGTGTGATCGGCGCCGAAGTTACGGGCGTCGCCCGGCTTCCTGCCGCCGATGCGAAAGCGAGCGCGAAAACGAAGGAAAAGCGCGGAATTTGAGAGAGGATATTCACTTTCTTCATGAGAGGGGGAACCTGAAGATTGCTTCCCTCCCTGGGACTGTTCAAGGATGATCGGCGATGTTCATTTGTGACTACGCTCCCGGTCGGCGCTTTTTTTTCCGCGCGGCATCGTTCGCGGGATGGATCGCGTTCGTCCTGCCGCTCATCGCGGCGACGTCCGGCGACCGGCATCCGCCGCTTACGCCCGAGCAGGCTCTGGCGCGATTCCAACTGGAGCCCGGTCTGCGCATTGAGTTGGTTGCGGCCGAACCGCTCGTGGTCGATCCTGTGGCCTTCGTGTTCGACGAGCATCAGCGCCTGTTCGTCGTCGAAGGCCGTGGCTATCCCGATCCCGTCGAGGGCGGCGGGACGACGACTGCCGGCCGCGTGGTAATGCTCGAGGACAGCAATGGCGATGGCCGCTACGATCGCCGCAAGGAGTTCGCGACCGGCCTGGGTTATGTCAACGGGATCACGGCCTGGCGCGGCGGGTTCTTCGTCACCGCCGCGCCGGATTTATTATATCTAAAAGACAACGACGGCGATGGCATCGCCGACGAGCGGCGCGTCGTGCTCACGGGTTTCGAGGCGACCAAGACCGCGCAGATACGCGTGAGTCATCCCACCCTGGGGTTTGATGGAAACATCTACGTCACCAGCGGGCTCAACGGCGGCAACGTGACCTCGCCGTTGTACCCGGAGCGACCGGCGGTGTCGTTCTCGCCGCGCGACGGTCGTTTCAATCCGGATACGTTTGAATTCGAGAACACCGGAGGGCGCGCCCAATTCGGGCTCGTCTTCGATCCATTCGGGCGGCGGTTTATTTCCACCAATCGCCATCCGGTCCTGCAGGTAATGCTCGAGCCGTGGCACCTCGCGCGCAACCCGCACCTCGCCTTTAGCGAATTCACGCAGGAGGTTTCCAAGGTCGAAGCGGAGGCGAAGGTCTTTCCGATCAGTGGGGCGGCGATTTCGGCCGACTATATTCCCAAGCTGATGGCGGCGCCGCATACAGGAACGTTTACTTCCGCCTGCGGATTGCTGGTTTTCAATGGCACCGGGCTCACGCCGGATCACCGGGGGAATGTCTTCATCTGTGAGCCGGCGCAGAACCTGATCCAACGGCAGACGATGCGGCCGGACGGAGCCTCGTTCCGGGCGGAGCGGGTGCCGACGGAGAAAGAGTTTCTGGCCTCCACCGATGTGTGGTTCCGACCGGTGTTTCTTGGGCATGGTCCGGATGGCGCCCTCTATATTGCCGATATGAATCGCAGGGAAATCGATCACCCGCGTTACGTCCCGGAGGAATCGCGCGGTGGGCTTGATTTTGAAAGTGGCAAGGATCGTGGTCGCATTTATCGGATTGTGCGGGACGGTGCGCCGGTGCGCCCAGTCTTGGGGCTCGTGAAGAGCGGCGACCCCCTGGCCGAGCTCATTGCGGGCCTCGAATCGCCCGACGAGTGGTGGCGGGAGCGCGCGCAGCGCCGGTTGCTCGAGCGGGGCGAGCGTGCCGCCGTTCCCGCGTTGCAAACCCTGGTGGTCTCGTCGAAGCAGCCCGAGGCGCGGGTGCGCGCATTGGCACTCTTAAGGGAGCTGGACGGCCTCACGGCGGACACGTTGAAGACGGCCTTGCGCGACCCTCATCCGGGTGTACGTGAAATTGCACTACAGAGTGCCGGTGAGGTGATCGGGCGTTTTCCGGAGTTGCTTGCTCCGGTGGTGGTGACGGCGGGCGATGAAGACGCGAGGGTGCGTTTAACGAGCGCGCTGGTACTTGGCTCGTTGGAGGATGCGCAGGTGGTGCCGGCGCTGGCGGCAATTGCGGTGCGCGATGGCGAGGATCGATGGGCCCGCGCGGCGGTGCTCAGCGGCATCGGATCGCGTATGGCGGAGTTCCTGGCCTCGGTCCAAGCGGCGGGTGCGCAGAACCCAAAAGCGTACGCGGCGGTGATGGAACACCTCGGCCGGGTATTTGGCGCGGGGGCGACCCCGGCGGCCTGTCGTGATTTTCTTGCGCAAATGCTCTCCGGTAACGGTGAACTCTCCTGGCGGATGCCCTCGGTGCTCGGGCTGATTGAAGGCTTTCGCGGGCGCGCCGGCAATCGGGCCGCCGCGAGTCAGGAACCGTTTAAAGCGTTGCTCGGCGACGAGGGCCGCCAGGATCCGCGGTTGCAGGCGTTCTTCCGCCTGGCCGCGGAGCGGGCCACGGACGAACAGGCGTCTACGGCTGAGCGGGTGACCGCGGTCTCGCTGCTGGGCTATAGTGACTACAACTTTGCAAGTCCCGCCCTGGGCAAGTTACTCGATGCGCGGCAGCCCCCGGGGCTTCAGTTGCAGGCGGTCCGTGCACTCGAACGTCTCGGCGATCCGCGGGGCGGCACGCTGTTGATCGCGAAGGAAAACTGGACGCGTTATACGCCTCAGGTGCGTGAGGCCGTGATCGCCACGCTCACCTCCAAACCGCAGCTCATCGACGTGTTGTTCGGCGCCATCCGGGCCGGGGTGGTGGCAGCGCCGGAAATATCCTCGGTGCGGCGCACCCAGTTGATGAAGCACGCCAATGCGGATGTGAAAAAGAACGCAGAGGAAATTTTCAAGGATCTTGAGGGTGGCGATCGCATGCAGGTTTATCGCACGTATCGGGAAACGCTCGCGCTGAATACCGAAATTGCCCGCGGCAAGGACGCGTACGTGCGAGCCTGTTCCGCGTGTCACACGTTCCGAGGCGCCGGAGGCAAAGTGGGCCCGGATCTCACGGGGATTCGCAACCAGCCAGCCGATGCCATTCTGCTCCATATTCTGGTGCCTAATTACGAGGTGGCTCCCAATTATCAGACCCTTTCACTCACGACGCATGACGGTCGGTCGGCGACCGGATGGCTCGCGGGGGAGACGGAGAGTAGTCTCACGTTGCGGACGGCCTTTGGCACGGAAGAGACGATCCTGCGGAAGAATATCGCGACGATAACTGCGTCGGGCGTTTCGCTCATGCCGGATGGACTCGAGCAGACGATGGCGAAGGAGGATCTCTCTGCGCTCGTCGCGTATTTGAAAAGTGGTGACTGAGTTCGGGATGCGATGACTGCGGTCACGTAACGACTGATTGATCCTCCTTGGTTTCCTTTTATCCTGGAAAATGCAGTTTAAGCCACAGATTACACAGATGAGCACAGATTACCAAGGTATGATAAATTGGCAGTCCTTTCACCTTGGGCGTGAATTGCGGCAAGGTGCCTCTTTCCTGGTAATTCCCGGTATCTGTGCTCATCTATACAATCTGTGGTTAAAATAAACTGCTGAATTAAGATTTTCCATTTTTCCCCATGAAAACGCTCATTTCCCTCCGGCTGCTCCTCGCGGGCGCCTTTATAAACCTGACTGCCTTTGGCGCCGACCCGGTGAAACGTGAGTTTCTCGCGGGCGCGGATCGGGCTGACATTACGCCGGATCTCGGTATATTGATTGTCGGCAGCTTCAACCCGACGCCCGCCAAGCATGTGCATGATCCGCTCTATGCACGTACGCTGGTCCTTGACGACGGGTCGACGCGCCTTGCGTTTGTCCTGGTCGATAATGTCGGCGTGCCCCAGATTGTATGTGACGAAGCGAAGCGGCTGATTACGGAGGCAACGGGGCTGCCGCGGTCGCATGTGCTGATTGCGTCGACGCATACGCATTCCGGCGGCTCCGCCCGCGAGCGATCCGACACGGCGGCAGGGGAGATCCGCGATGGATTTCCGGGTACGACGCCGACGCTGACGACCTACC
Organism: uncultured Opitutus sp.; assembly: GCA_964450575.1. Taxonomy (GTDB): domain Bacteria; phylum Verrucomicrobiota; class Verrucomicrobiia; order Opitutales; family Opitutaceae; genus ER46. The sequence continues at coordinate 2,904 of CAYVDZ010000273.1, read as the reverse complement.
AGTCTTTCATCGCGCGGCGCGTCTCCGACAGTGTACGCACCGCGATCAATCGCCTGGAGCCAGCGAAGATTGGGTGGGGAGCGGGGAGCGAGCCGAACCAGGTTTTCAACCGTCGCTGGTTTGTGAAATCCGAGGAGAATCGTCGCAACCCCTTCGGTGGCGTGGATACGGTGCGGATGAATCCGCCGTCCAATCCGGCCGAGTTGATCAAGCCGGCGGGGCCGATCGATCCGGAGATCTCATTTATCTCGGTGCAATCGACCACCGGCCGGCCCATTGCGGTGCTGGCGAACTATTCGTTGCATTACGTGGGAGGCATTCCGATTGGCGTCATTTCCGGTGATTACTTCGGCGTCTTCGATCGCCGCCTGGGCGAGATGGTGGGCGGAGACAAAAGTGATCCGACGTTTGTTGGGATCATGTCGAACGGCACGAGTGGCGACATTAACAATATCAACTTCCGCAATCGGGGGCCAGGAGTCGCGCCTTATGAGAAAATGAATCGGGTGGGCAATGCGGTGGCCGCCGAAGTTTATCGCGCGTATCAAAGTGTGCAGTATCAAGATTGGGTTAAGCTCGATGCGCGTTATGAAGAGATCGCATTGGAGCCGCGACGTCCCACGCCGGAGATGGTGGCGTACGCCAGGCAGCTACTGGAAAAGCCGCGGGCACCAGGCGAAAAACCCTGGCACACCAACGAGCTCACCTACGCCCGCAGTGTGGTGCGGGCGGTGAATGCGACCTCGCTGCGCGTGCCAATTCAGGCCCTTCGGGTGGGCGATCTCGGAATTGCGGCAACGCCCATTGAGACGCTGGTGGAAATTGGGTTGGAGCTTAAAGCCCGCACCCCGATGCCGAAAACGTTTACGATCTCCATTGCGAACGGCGCATATGGCTACATGCCGACGGTCGAGCAGCATAAGCTGGGTGGATACGAATCCTGGCTAGGCACCAACCGCGTGGAGTTAGAGGCCGCGCCCAAGATGGTGACCCGGTTGCTGTCCATGATGACGGAAATGCAGGGCGACGCGACGGCGAGTCGCTAATCGGAAAAGCGGAAAATTGGGAAAGCGGAAAATCGGGAAAGCGGAAAGGCGGGAAAATGGAAAAGTGCGCAGGCAGGCCGCGAGCGAACTCTCGGGCCCTGCATTGCAATCGGATGGGCTTGGTTCGCGCGTAGGGCCCGCGCGCGCGTGTCGTCCTGCGGTTGCGACGACGTCACCCTTCCCCGAATTCCACCATTGAGCGCAAGGGGCGCTTGCGCTTTGGTTTCCCCATGCTTTCCCGTTCCCGCCTCCGTCGGATCCTACCGGTTTTTGTTGCCTTCGCGATTCTCGCTTCCGTTGGCGGAGCGCGCACCCTGCGGCTGTTCGTGATTGGCAATAGCTTTTCGAACAACGCGACCCGTTATCTGCCGGATCTCGCGAAAGCGGGCGGTCACGAACTCATCATGGGCAAGGCGCAGACCGGGGGCTGTTCCTTTGAGCGGCACTGGAATGCAGTCGAGGCGTTTCAGCTGAATCCGGATGACCCCAAGGGAAAGATCTACGGCGGAAAATCGCTCCATGATAATATTGCAGGCGGCGCGTGGGACGTGATCACCGTGCAACAGTATTCATTGCACTCCTCGGACCCGGCGAAGTATCAGCCGTTTGCGGACAAGCTGCATGCACATCTGACGCGTATCCAGCCGGGTGCTGAAATCGTGTTGCACCAGACGTGGGCCTATCGCGTCGATGCCAACAAGTTTGGCGAGATCGGCGGCGGCAAAAACGCCGCGAACCAGCGCGAGATGTGGGAACGATCGCGCGCGGCGTATTGGCAGGTTGCCCAAAAGCTCGGCGTGCGAGTGATTCCGAGCGGTGATGCGTTTTGGCGCGTCGATTCGGATCCTGTTTGGGGTTATAAGCCCGATTCGACCTTTGATGAGAAGACCGCGCATAGTCCGAAATTGCCGGACCAAACGAATTCATTGCACGTGGGCTACCGGTGGCTCGCGGGGAAGCTGGGCAAAGACGCCAACCACGCCAATGTGGCGGGAGAATATCTTGGCGCGCTCGTCTGGTATGGGTTTCTGTTTAATGAATCGCCCGCGAAACTGGCGTTTGTGCCGCCGGGACTCAGTCCGGCATTTGCGGCCCATCTGCGTTCGGTCGCGGCACAGGTGCTAAAGGATGTGGCGCCCGCGAATGAGCGGCTGAAGGCACGCCGCCAATAGCACGACGAAGCCTTTGTAGTTGTTCATTGGTTACAGTCAGTCGCTCGCTGCGGCGTTGGCTGCGGACACAAAAAAAGGCAGGTCGGTGACCTGCCCTGTGCCCTTTTTCGAGGTCCCGGCCGGGGTGTCGCGTTTAGCGGCCGAGGTAGAGGTCGCGGCCCTTGACGAGCGCTTCCATTTTGCGGTCCGCGATAGACCGTTTCAACATCCAGAAACCGCAGTCGGGGTGAACCCACTTCACGCGGCCTTCGCCGACCTTCTTTTCGACGGCAGCAATGCGCCCGGCGATTTGGTCAGGGGTTTCAATATGGTTCACCTTGATGTCGACCACGCCGATTCCGAGCGAGATGCGGTCGTCAATGCCAGCGAGGGCGTCGATGTCACTGGTCGGACGATGCGCGAGTTCGAGCACGAGGTGATCGGTGTGCAGCGCGTTGAGAAATTTATGGAGCGCCTTCCATGATCCGCTCTGGATCGCCTGACCACCGTAGTTGCCGAAGCAGAAGTGCACGGCGCGTTCGGTGCCTTTGTCGATGGCATCGAGGACCCGGTTGATCGCCTCGGCCGCGAGCGGGGCATCGGCGGGGTTGCCGGGAATGTTGGCCTCATCGATCGGAACGCAGGCTGCCGGCAGGCCGCGTACTTGCTCCGCAAGTACGTCGGCGAGCGCGAGCGTCAGGGCCTCG
>CAYVDZ010000272.1:0-6952 GCA_964450575.1 uncultured Opitutus sp. | reverse complement strand
TCATATATCTTGGTCCCTTTGTGAATTACAATCACGCGTTCACAGAGTTCCTTGATGTCCGCCATATAGTGGCTGGTCAGCAAAATGGTCACACGGTACTGGCGGTTATAGTCCCGCAAAAACTGCCGCACGGATTTTTGCGAAACCACATCCAGACCAATGGTGGGCTCATCCAGGAAAAGCACTTTCGGCCGGTGCAATAACGCTGCGATCAACTCCATTTTCATCCGTTCACCCAGCGAGAGTTCGCGGACCATGACGTTGAGCTTCCGCCGGACATCCAGCAAATCAACCAACTCGTCCAGCGTCGCTTGAAATTGTTTTTCTGGAATGGCATAGATCGCCCGCAACAGTTGGAACGATTCAATCGCGGGCAGATCCCACCAGAGCTGGTTTTTTTGGCCGAGGACGAGGGCAAAGAGCCGCCGATACGCGTTCTCCCGCTTCGTGGGGTCAAATCCCGCTACCCGCGCGGTTCCACTGGTCGGGAAGATCAGGCCCGAGAGCATCTTCAGGGTGGTCGTTTTGCCAGCTCCATTGGGTCCGAGGAAACCGACGAATTCCCCTTCCTTGATGGAAAATGATATATCTTTCGCAGCCGCCGTTTCCTCGAATTCGCGCTTAAACAGACCCTTCACGCCACCCCAGAATCCTGGCTGCTTCTTGTAGGTGCGGAAAACGCGGGTGAGTTGCTGGACTTCAATCATCGAGCCGACGAGTGAACGGCAAACCGGGAGCGATGCAAAGTAACTTTGCTCGCTTCAAACTTCGCCGGTTTCGGCGTTTCGTCCCGTGGTCCGTCCTTTACGCTTCCTGCGCTGAGACGCGGCACGCCGATGGACGTTGGGGCAATTGCAGTTTCTCGCGCTGGTTTATGCTTCGACATTTTCGCCGCCTCAACCTTGCCAGCCTTCCGGCCAGCAGGTGCCAGGTGCCGGCCTCCAGAAGATTTCCCGGTCGATCCGCGGCGGGCGCTGGCGATACTGCTCGGTCAGCCGGATCTTGGTACGCAGGTGCTCCACCAGGTTTTCCCCATAGAAGAACGTATTGTCCCCAATTCCAGACACGACCATGAACTCCGTTTTCGTCGTTTCGATCAGGTTGATCAACCCGCGCACATTCTCCAATTCCAGATCGATCGCGGCTTGGAGTTTCCGCTCACAGACTGTCCGGTCCGTCTCATCGGTCGTGCCCAGATACCCATAAACGTTCTCACACCATGCGCAGACGTTGCGCAGCGACGTTGCCCAATGGAGATAGCCGCGGACGCGATCCCGCAAGTCGGTCAACACGGCCCGGACTTCGCCCGTGGGTAGGGGCTCGATCTGGGCGCCGAGACACTCGATCAGCGTCCGCACCCGAGGGAGTAAATTCTGATCCATTGCCGCCGCCATCATGGCGCCTGATTCACGGGTAATCAGATCAAAGAGTACATCCTTCCCGAGGTCGTTGATGCTCGGGTTGTGATGCTGGAAACAACCGTGCCGTTCGTAGTAGTCCCTTTCGATTGCGGGGATCGCCTCAATGTCCGGGACAAACGGTCGGTCCCAGGTGCGTTGCCAGCAGAATCCAAACGAGCAGTAAAGCGGCACGACGGGCTGCCACACGATCGCCTCCTCAAACTCCCGCCACGCTTGCGTCAGAACGGGTGCGGCCTCCGTTCCAACCAAACTCGTCGCGTAGCGAGTAAGCGTATCCTCAATGGACTGCTCCGGGAAAAACTGGGCCGCCTGCAGGGCGACCAGGTTTGGCCAATACGGCGCTGCCGCCGTGTGCGTGAGGCCGCCCAACGCACTCAGGCGCGAGATCCCCGTCGCGCGCGCGGCCAGCAGTTTTTGATGCAGAAGACGCGGCGTGGGCAACCCGAGCAATGGCTCGTGATTCATCACGCTCGCAGGAGAATAATGCAGCACGGGTTCAATTCCACGCGCGCGCGATTGCTCCAGAACATCCTTCTCCGCCGGGTCCAAAGTTGTATGGAAGATACTTCCAGCCACGCCCATGTTTTCCGGATACTTAGGATGTGGATACGGCAGCGAATAACCGCGAACCAGCAGGGACGGTGCTTCCCAAGAGACATGCCGGCTCATTCCGGCTTTAATGTAGTCGTGCTCCATCTTGAACGGTTCGAGCCGGAGGATCACATCGAAGTCCGGGTTGATTTCCGCCGCGGCGGTTTGAAGATTGGTCAGGTAACGCGCGATACTTTGGCCGGCCGCCTCGGCCACCTTGTTGTGGTTCCGCCATTCGCGGATCAGGTACGGGCCGCCATTGCGTCCGACGTAAAGTGAAGCGGTGTGCTCAAAACCGGCCCCGCTGTCATTGGTCCACACGGACATATAACTCAGACCCGGAACCGCGCGCATGATCTTCTGCAGTGATTCGCGGTAGTGGCGCTGCACGATCGGATGATCCTGCGCCATGGTATAGCGGGGCAGCCGCGAGCGGAACGGGTGATCCACCCGCGCGCCACGCAGCGTGGGAAACTTCTGAAAGAACCGCTCGGGCATCGTCCGCGGCTCAAACATACACACCCCCGGTTTGAGTCCGTAGCGGCGCCCGAGCGCCGCCAGCTTTTTCATGTGCTCGAGGTTCGCATCCAAATACAGCGCCGGCCAGATTCCCTGGGTCAGCGGCGTATCCACATAGTGGTTAAATCCCGGACCGTACGAATAAAACTGCGCATAGTATTCCGATGGGGCCAGGTCTTCATACGGCATGTGCGCCTGCAATCCGTTTACTTCGACGTGCGTGAAACCGGCTTCGGCCAGCGATGCCACATAGTGTTCCGGATCGAAACCCCGCGCGGAGCGCCAGTATTGCGTGTAACATGCATCCCAATGCGGACGATGCCAGCCAAAGGTCGCGGGCAACCAAATCCCTTCCGCGAGTTTCTCACGGGGCAACTCCCCGGCATTCCGCGTTAACAGCCGGACTGCGCTCCACAGGAATGCGCCATGAGTAGCCACGATCTCACCCGCGCCATTCTCATCCAGACGCAGCCACATCCAGGCGTCGCTCGTTGCCGCCGTAGGCGGCAAGCGCAAGGTCCCTGAAAAACGGGCGGCAAGCGCGATCGCTATGCCGCTCCCGCTCACGCTCCCGGCCGGGGCGAGTTGCGCGCCTGTGACGCGAGCCAGCTCCCGCGCGGCCGTCATTTCCGCCTCTTCCATCGAAGGAGGAGTAAACACCAAACGAATCGGAACAAGGGTGTGGGGCGGGTTCATGGGGAGAATCGAGATGAAAAGTCTGCCGTAGTCATGCAATTGCAAACCTCCACCTTGCCCGGGTCGCACCAAAGTTTCCCAAAAAACGCACACCTTGCCAGCCGACGCTCCGATTCCGGGCTGGCCACCAAGCCGGCGCGATGGAAACACAGAGCAGGCTCGGTCGTCCCCCGTCTCTCTTGCTCCCGAATTTCCCCCATGACTCTCTCCCGTTGTCTTTGGTCAATCACTCTGCTCGGGCTCCTCGCCGCTTCGTCGCCGGCACAATCTCCGATGCCGGTGGTCGCGCCGGTCGCCGTGCGAAACGCTCCATCCGGTTATTGGGCGACCGCCTTGGTGGACCGCCCCGACGCGCTGTATAGAACCGGTGAGACCGTTGTATTCACCCTCATGGTGACGCATCACGGCGAGCCCGTTTCCCCGCTTGAAGTCGAATGGACGTTGACCAAAGACGGGGTGGCTCCGGCTCGCACGGGGCGCGTGAAACTCGAGTAAGGACGAGCCAGCATTTCCGGGAAACGGGATGAAGCCGGTTTTCTGCAGTGTCGCGTCGTCGTCGAAGCCGGTGGCACGAAACTCACCGCGCTTGCCGGCTCCGGCGTGGCCCCGCTGGAGGTGAAGGTCGCTACCGGTTTGTTGCCACCCGCGATGCCAGTGTCAGCTATGCGATGGTGTATGTGCCGGTCGGGCGAAAATTTAGCGTCCGCCTCGATCAGATTTCGGGCAAACGGGTGAAGGCGTGGTGGTTCAACCCGCGGAACGGTACGTCGAGTCCCGCGGGCGAATTTCCGGCGATGGGCAACCTGGCATTTACGCCGCCGAATCCCGGCGACGATCTCGATTGGGTGCTGGTGCTGGATGATGCGACCAAAGGGTTTCCCGCGCCGGGTCAAGGCCTGTGGCGCGACCCGCAGTGAGGCTGCGCGCGGGCTGCCGGAGCGCTCGCTCGATCCGTTGGCTATATTGTTACTTCATCGCTCTCCCGGCTGCCGCCTTGACCGCGTCAAAATACCAGCGGATCCGGAGGATTACTAATGGAGAGGCACCGAGCCGCAATTCACCCGCAAGGTGAAGGGACGGTAATTTATCATGCCTTGGTCATCTCTGCTCATTCGTGGAATCGGTGGCTTCAACTGCAATTTTCAGGATGAACCGAAGATAACGGAGGAAACGAAGATCCAATCTTCCTGGCGCACACCATCGTTTTCTTCGTTTCCTTCTGTTCAATTCCGATGCGCGCCTGCCTCGCGTTGATCCACTGAACGGAGCGAAGAACCGGTTCAATCTCCGTTGTAATCTGATCCTCAGCGCCTTGACCTGCTTTCGGTCACGAATTTGTTACGATTTCCGTCCAGGCTCGTGTCGCAAGCCGCGGCACCCTAGCTTTTGTGTTTCCATTCCCTTTTTTTCCGTGACCCGTCCAAAACGTAGCCCTGTTTCGCCTCGCCCCCTTTCACCTGCTGCCCTCGAGCGACCGGCCGCTGCTCCCGGCCAGCCAGCGGTTTTTGCTAATCGGGAGCAAAGTTGGTTGGCGTTCAACCGTCGGGTTCTGGATCAGGCGCTTAGCCCGGCCAATCCCCTGTTGGAGCGGGTGAAGTTTCTCGCGATTGTCAGCTCGAACCTGGATGAGTTTTTCGAAATTCGGGTCGCCGGACTCTTGCAGCAGGCCGACTCCGAAACCGGGGGGCTCAGTATCGATGGCCTTACGCCGCGCGAACAGTTGCGTCGGATCCGCAAAGAAGTTACGTCCCTGGTCGCCGATCAGTATGCATGCTGGCACAATGAACTGGTGCCGGCGCTCGCGGAGAAGGGTGTACAGTTTCGCAGTGCGGCGCAGTTGAATGAGACCGAGCGGGCGTGGGCGAAGAAATATTTCGAGACGCAGGTATTTCCTGTCCTGACTCCGCTGGCGGTTGATCAGGCTCATCCGTTTCCGTTGCTCGGAAACAAAACGCTCAATGTGCTCGTCTCTCTCGATCACCCGGAGACAACGGTGGAGGAGAAGCTGATGGTGCTTCTGCCGGTGCCCCGCAGTCTTCCCCGCATTGTCCAGATTGTGGGACGCGGTGACGGGCCACTTCGCCATATTTTCCTCAGCGAGATCGTCAAGATGTGCGCGGATCAGTTGTTTCCCGGCTATCACGTCAAGGCCGCCCACGCCTTCCGCGTGACGCGTAATAGTGACCTCTATATTGATGATGAAGAGGCGGAAAACCTCTTGAAGAAGATTGAGGATGAATTGCGCAATCTACGGCGTGGGGCGGCGGTCCGGCTGGAGATCGAGGACGGCGTGGACAGCGAGCTTCTAGCGGGTCTGTGGCAGCACCTTTCGATTACAGCGGAGCATACGTTCCGCTTGAAAGGTCCGCTCAATTTCTACCGGCTCATGAGCCTGCATGAAATGATTGACCGGCCGGACCTCAAGTTCCCGCCTTTCGTCCCGGTGGTGCCTCCGGAGTATTTGGGCCACAAGGATATGTTCGAACTCATCCGGGAGCGCGACCTGTTGTTGCACCATCCCTATGAATCATTTACCCCGGTGGTTGACTTCGTCGAGCAGGCGGCGCGCGACGTCAACGTGCTGGCGATCAAGCAGACGCTTTATCGGACCAGCGGTGATTCGCCGATTGTGCGGGCTTTGATTGATGCCGCGCTCGAGGGCAAGCAGGTGACGGCATTGGTCGAATTGATGGCGCGGTTTGACGAGGCGAATAATATCAAGTGGGCGCGCGAGCTCGAGCAAGCCGGCGTGCACGTGGTTTACGGCCTGGTTGGCAGCAAGACCCACTGTAAATGTTGCCTGGTGGTGCGGCGGGAGGGAGCTGTGCTGCGGCGGTATGTGCATCTCGGAACGGGTAATTATAATCCGAAAACGGCGCGTCTCTATACGGACCTCAGCCTGCTGACTTGCCGCGAACATTTGGCCGCGGAAGTGGCCCAATTGTTTAACACGCTCACGGGTCTCGGCCGGAAGCCGGAGTTCCAGCATCTGCTCGTGGCTCCGTTCAACCTGCATCCGCGTATCCAGGAACTTATTACGGCTGAAAGCGCGCACGCGGCCGCGGGGCGCCCGGCCCGGATCATGGCGAAGATGAACAAGCTCGTCGATCCGGTGACGATCGAGAACCTCTACTCCGCCTCCCAGGCGGGCGTAAAAATTGATCTCATCGTGCGGGCGACCTGTTGCCTCCTGCCCGGAGTAAAAGGACTCAGCGAAAATATCCGGTTGCGCAATATTGTGGGGCGTTTTTTGGAGCATGCGCGTATCTTCTATTTCGAGAATGGCGGGCAGCCCCTGGTCTTCGCCAGTAGCGCGGACTGGATGTCGCGAAATTTCTTTCGCCGGGTTGAGACCGTGTTCCCCATTGAAGATCCGGAGCTGCGGCGGCGTATTATCGAGGACATTCTTCAGATCGAGCTTCGCGATAACGAAGACGCACGGGAGTTGCAGCCCGACGGAGCCTATACGGCACCCGTGCGCCCCGAAGGGGAGGAGCCGTTTCGCGCTCAAAAATACTTCATGGCGGCCGCCATGCTCCGGGCTTCGGTCAAGGACCCGTCCGGGGTGGTGCCTTCCCATGTGCCCATTCTCCCGGGTGGCACCTGATTTTGGCTCTCATTCCGTTGCCGCTGGACTGGGCGGGGCGGGTTTGGGGCCGGTGTCACAGGTTTGTCACCGAGATGACACCCCGTTGTCGCCTATGCAGCAACGGATGAGACCAAGT
>CAYVDZ010000271.1:0-7014 GCA_964450575.1 uncultured Opitutus sp. | reverse complement strand
GGTCACGGTGAGCTCCTCGATCGTGCCCATCAGTTTCGCGGCGATAACCGCGCGCTGCAACGGCCGCACCGTGCCGCTGATCTCCGTAGGCGTAGGTAACGATTGGATACGCGCCGTCACCACCTGGACCTTGGCGGTGGGTAGCTCGACCACGGCCGCCACAGGAGCGGCGTGCTTTCCGCAACCGGCAAAGAGGAGTCCAACGGCCGCCATCGCCATGACAGCGGCGACTGAAGTCGTCGGGCGCGGAGAAAGCGGAGAGCCGGGCCGGGCCGGCGCGTGAGGGTCACACTCCGCGTTCAAGGCGGAGCCGGCGGAACGGGATGAACGAGCGGATTTCATGCGAAGTTGAAGGGGAAAAAGGTTCAAGGAGTGGGCAGTGGATTGAGGCCGAGAGCGCGGCGGAGTTCGACCAGCGCGAGGCGTTCGTCGACGGCGGCAAACGTGCGCCGCAACCGGGCCTCGATCAGGCGGGTCTCGGCGCCGATGACATCAGCGGTGAGCACCGCTTGTTTCTCAAAGCGAGCTCGCGTGAGTGCCGCGCTTTCGTCGGCCTGGGCGACCGCGCTGCCGGTGACCGCGAGGCGCTCGACGGCATCGGCATGGGCGAGTCGGGCACGTTCGGCTTCGAGTGCAATGCCGAGCGTTGCCTTGCGCAGCATCTCTCTGACTTGCGCAACCTCGGCCCGGCTCTGACGGATCTTCCCGGAGGTCTGACCTCCGTCGAAAACATTCAGGTCGACGGAAATCCCGGCGAGCCAGCCCGTGGCATCGCGGCCGAGTTCCCAGCCTCGGTCGTATTGATAAGAGGCAAACGCATTTACGGTGGGCCGGCGACCACCTTGGGCGGCGTTGACCATCGCTTCGGCGGCCCGGAGCCGCGCTTGCAGGCCGAGCAGTTCGGGCCGCTGCGAGGTGTCGCGCATATCGGGCACCGCGAGGCGGTCGAGCGCGGGATCATCGGCCGCGAGTTCGACCGGTTCCTCCGAGACATCCAGTCCCAGCACAAAACGAAAAGCGCGGGCCGCCAGGGCGGCGCCATGACGCGCGGCCGACAACGATTCGCGCGTTTGCGCCAGCTGCACCTCGAGGCTCAACAAATCGGATTTGAGCATCTGCCCGGCCTCGAAGCGGGACTGCGCCACGCCCAGCGCGGCTTCGTACGCTTTCACTCCCCCTTCCACGGCGAGCACGGCTTCACGCGCCTTGCGGAGATCAAGCGCGGCCTTGATCACCTCGGCCGTGAGTTGCTGATGCGCGGTGTGCAAGTCACGATCGGCCGCTTCCGCGCCTTCCCTTGCCGCGGTCCGCCCGGCCGTCGCCCGGCCACCGCTATAGATATTATAAGCGACGGTGCCGGTGGCGTTGAGATTGTCGATCTGGCCGGGTTGATTGAAGTCGATCGTGTTGCTAAACGCGCGCTGGTTCAGAATCGAACCAAAGGCCATCATCGGGCTGTTCGTCACCGTGTAACGACTGGCGACGCTCAACTGCGGCATCCAGGCGGAACGGCTTTGCTCCACTAACGCCCGCGCGCCTTCCACTCGAGCCCGCGCGAGCCGAGCATCGGGACTTTGCTCGAGCGCGGTCGCGACCGCACGATCCAAGGTCCACATTTCCGCGTGGAGTGAAGCTCCCACTCCCGTGGCGAGAATCAATCCGGCCACGATGCGAAATGCGAAACCCGGGCGCCACCGCCGCTGCGCACCTATGACCCGGGGAAGGCGGCGGTCCGCCTCCGTGCTCCGGCGACAAACGGAAAGGTGAAGTGGCATGGAAAAAAGCGGGGCTACGGGAGTGATGGAGGTGAAGGTGAAGGAGGCGGGAGGTTCAGGAGGTACGGGAACTGATCGCGATCAGGAGGCCCATCGTGCCGCCATAAAGCGCACCCCGCCACCAGGTTGAAGTGAGAGGACAGGTGCCCGACGTGCACTGCCCGAAATAACCAAGCGCCGCGCCCAGCGCCACGCCGATCAGGACCGGGAGGAGAAAGCGAAGAAATGATCCCGTTGTCATATTAGCCTCATATGCGCAAATACTCATATAGTTTTGCGTCATGTCAAGTCCTGGTTTCTCTCCGCTGGAGTGAATTCTGGAACCGGGCCCCGACCGGCCGAATCCGCCACCGCGTCGGCTGGCTCAACGCGCGTCACCCCATTTCCAACTCACAATTTCTGGTGCGTCCTTGACCATGGTCTCGACCGGTCCCTCGGGATAGCCGACCACGACCGGGAAAACCGCCGTGAAGTGCTCCGGCACGTCGAGTTGCCGCTTCGTTTCGATCTGATCGAGCCATTGTCGAAGGAACCCGATCGGACACGAACCGAGGCCTTGTCCGAACGCGGCCAGCATCAAGTTTTGCGCAGCCATACAGCAGTCCTCAGCCGGGTTGAGCCCACCCGGGCGGGCGTAAATGACGATCAACGTGTCGGCACCGTGGAAAACATCGTAGTTAGGATCTGCATACATCTCACTGCGCAGTTGCACTTCCCACACCGGTTGAATCGTCGCCACGAGGAAGCGCTTCGCCTGGACTGAGTATTCGCGCAGTCGTTTCCGGCCGTGAAGAACGGCGAAGACCCACGGCTGTTGATTGAACGCGCTCGGTGCCTGCACCGCGGCGTTGATGACCTCCTCGACAACCCGCGGCTCAACCTCACGCGCGCTATAGCGCCTCACGGCTCGTCGTTGATAAATCGCTTCCTTGATTTCCATGGCGACCTCCTTGCGAGTACGTTCACTCCATATCGGCGGAGTATTGTCCGAAGCGCGCCGCGGAGTTGCAGCGTGCCCGTTTGAGCAGCGCCTGTTGCGCCGCCGTGACCTGAGCCGCCTTTCCGCCCCAAGCCTTGAGCGCCGGCGCCTGCAGCGCACGACCATAAGAGAAGCTGAGTTGCCAGGGAACGCCGCCGATTCGATTCATCGCATCCAAGTGTTCCGTGGCGCGCAGATCGCTCTGACCTCCGGACAGAAAGACGATTCCCGGCACCGCGACCGGTACGGTACGCTGCATGCAGCGCAGCGTCGCGGCCGCGACCTCGGACACGCTTGCCTGCTGCGGACTCGTCGAGCCCGACAACACCATGTTCACCTTGAGGAGCATGGCCTCCAGCCGTACGCGCTGCTCAAACAGGGCTTGGAAAACCAAGCGTAACATCAATTCGGTTACCTCATAATGGCGCTCGAGCGCATGCGCCCCATCCATCAACACTTCGGGTTCCACGACGGGCACGAGCCCGGCTTCCTGACTCAGCGCGGCGAACCGCGCCAGCGCATGCGCATTGGCTTCCGCGCAGGCCCGCGTCGGGATATCCGTGCCAATTGCGATCACCGCCCGCCACTTTGTAAACCGCGCCCCGAGTTTCCCATACTCGGCGAGTCGCTCGCGCAACCCGTCCAGCCCTTCCGTGATCTTCTCCACCGGAAATCCTGCCAGCGCTTTCGCGCCGCGATCCACTTTGATGCCTGGGATCATACCTTGGCGGGTCAGCACTTCGGCGAACGGGGTTCCGTCCGACGCCTGCTGACGCAGCGTCTCATCATAGAGAATCACACCACTGATAAAGGCGTTAAGACCCGCCGTCGTAAGCAGCAGCTCGCGATATGACCGCCGATTTTCTTCGGACGAAGGCACACCAATCGCTTTAAACCGTTTTTCAATTGTCGGCCCGCTTTCATCCGCCGCCAGGATGCCTTTGCCCGGCGCCACGAGTTCCAAGGCAATCGCTTCCAGGTCGGTGGTGTTCATCGCAAAGAATTCAAAGGTTAAAACGTTTCTTCGCCTTCAGCGGGCGAAGTCAGTCGCCGTCTCACTTCCGGCCATTGCGCGATCATACATTCAGTCGTAACCAGCAGCTTCGTATGCGCGGCCTGACCAAAGAGAATTTGTTTCGCAGGCATAATGAATGGGTTGAATGTCTTCCCCAATATACGCCAAAGCCCCCACTCAACTCCGCGGAGCTTGGCAATTGCTTCGCAGATCTTGTGCGCAACGACCGTTCGACGTTTATCGCGTCACGAAACCTTCCAAACTCGGTCGGCGGCGCTCAACAGGCGCCGCACCTCGTCATCCGTCGTCGGCGAAAAGTCCCGAAACCACTCTCCCACGCTGTGGAGTTCGTCGGGCACCATCACCGCGACCACCTCGTCCGCCCACCCCTTCAATTTCCGAAACGTATCGGGCGCGATCACCCCGGCAGCAACGATGATTTTCGTCGGATGCTGGCGCCGAAGGTAAGACACCGCCGCGTGCATCGTGGCGCCCGTCGCGATGCCGTCATCGATCACAATGATGGTCTGGCCGCGCACTTCCGCACGCGCGCGCTTTCCGCGATAGAGCTGCTCCCGCCGCTGGAGTTCCTTTTCCTGCTGCAAACGCACCGCGCCAATCGCGTCGCTTTCAATCCCGAGCCGATCGATCAATTCGTCGTTCAGAACGCAGACGCCATCGGGCGCAATCGCCCCCATCGCCAGCTCTTCCTGACACGGCACGCCCAACTTTCGCACGACGAGCACGTCCAGCGTCGCTTCAAGTTGCCGGGCCACTTCACTGGCCACGGGCACTCCCCCCCGGGCCAGCCCAATGACAACGACACCCGGTCTCCCGGCGTACGCCTGCAGGCGAGCAGCCAGCATGCGGCCCGCTTCACCGCGATTTTCAAAAGGGTGCATGGTATCTCCTTCAATTCTTTGACGAGCCTCGGCGCGGACGACAAACTACGCACTTCGACCAACCCGGTTATCTTCGACCAGTGTTAACGCTATGGTATATTTGCTCGTCCGCAAATTTCACCTTCAGACTCATCTTCGCCGTCACGTCGGCACCGATGCGCGGAGGTGGGCGCGAAACCAATCTCGAGCCATGACGGCCACTTCCTCGAGCGCACCGGGCTCTTCAAAGAGATGCGCGTCCAGGAATGCCCCGCCACCAGCCGTCCAAATCCAAACTCAAACATCACGGTCGCCAGCATCCACCCGCCACCCACTGCGAGCGCTTGGATCGTCGAGCGCGGCGGAAGCAGCCAGATCACGACTCCTATATACAGCCCAAGCAGCACCCCGCCGATGACAGTGGAACATTGATGCGCCGCCAGCTCCGTCATGCGCTTACCATAGGTCGCCCCTCGCAGGATCCCATTGCCGACCCCAATCAGGATCATCGGGAACCAGGCCAATACATAAGGCATCAAGGCAACGCTCGATGACTACAGCCCCGGGTTCCCGTCTCGCGGCTTCCTTCAGGGCGCTGCGGTTTTGAGGGTTTGGAGATACGCGATCAACGCAGTCATGTCCGTTTCCGGAATCGACTGATAACGCTGCTTCCTCCGTTGCACCGCGTTCGAGAGCACCCCGGCCGCCTCACCGGACCCCAGTATCCACATTCGTAATTCATCGGCCTTCAGGTGCGCGCCGACTCCATCGAGCGGTGAACGGGGATTTCCTTCGCCCGCAATCGAATGGCAGCCGGAGCAGCGCTGCTCCGCAAAGACTTCCCGGCCTCGCTCGACGCCTGGCGCGGTCGCGATCGCGGATGGTTCCGCGACCTCGGGAGCAGCCACCGGAGCGGATACGGGAGGCGTGACGACGGGAGCGGGAGCGCTCGGCGGTTCGAAGCCGGGCTTCGTCGGCTCCCGATTGTGCCGGGCGGCAAACAGGGCCGAAAGGCCCAGGATCATCACAAGGGTAAGGAATACAATTCCTCGGGCGATTTGTTCTCTCATGGTGCGTCGTGGTTGATTTAAAAAACGAATGAAAGCTCGCGTGTTCTGACCTCAGACCATCTCAAACAGCTCGAAATGAAAGCGACGAAGTGGAACGCCCATCCCCCGCAGACTGGCTTGGACCGAGTCAGTCATGACTTTGGGACCACATAGGAAACACACGTAACCTTTCAACGCAGGCGGCAATACCCGCCGTAAGACGTTTTCTGTGACGTAGCCCACCTCGCCCTGCCACTCGGGCGTGGGTTCTTCGACCACATGCGCAAGGGTGAACGTGAGTCGCCCTTTCAGCACTTCGAGTTCATCCCGGAACATTGCGCCTTCCAGACGGGCGTTGCCGTAGATCAAATACACCGGCCGCCGATCGCCGCGGTCTGCCAGGGTTCGCAGCATGCTCATCATGGGCGCAATTCCCACTCCGCCGGCCACCATCACGAAGCCCGCCGCGTGCGGATGAAAGTCGGTCGTGAAAACACCATGCGGGCCATCGACGTAGGCTACTTGGCCCGGCTTCACGTCTTTGATCGTTCGGGTAAAGTCACCGAGTTCCTTGATCGTGAAACGCAGTGACTCAGGATCTTCCCCACTCCCGGAAAATGAGAACGGATGCTCCTTCGCCCGAAAGGGACTGCTGCCAAGCGTCAGCCACGCAAATTGACCGGGCCGAAACGAAAGTCTCGGTGGCTTTTCGGGCGCGACCGTCACGGTCCACGCGGTCGCCGTCTCCTGCCGCACATCCGTCACCCGGTACGGATGGCTCAACAGGCGCAATGGTTTTATCACCCGGATATAGCCCAGCACCAGCACCCACACTCCGGAGTAAGCAATCCACACCGCGCCCTTCCACGGTGCCCGGGTATAATGTCCGACACCCTGAATATGCATGATCGCCAGCACCACCGCGATCACCGCCATCACGCCGTGCCAGATCCGCCAACGGTCATAGTCTGTCCCGAGTTTTTTTCGCCAGAGCGAGGTCGCAATCACGACTACAAAGAGCACCAACGAAACGCGGCCGGCCGTCATGGGCCACGGGGCGGACAACGGGTTCGCGGGCTCGAGCGCCGGCGCGAAACCCACGCGCAAAACCAGATAATGCACCACCAGCAACAGCACTCCGCCGATCGCCGCCCAGCGGTGAAAATAATAAATGATATCCGTCCCAAACGGCGCCGTCGCCCGGCGAAATCGAGCCGTGAGCACAAACTGCAGACCCATGATGGCGAGCCCGCCAAAGCCCAACGCCATCGCAAAATCCCACGCGTAGCCTCCCCCCTTCGGCATCGGCCCAATC
>CAYVDZ010000270.1:0-7060 GCA_964450575.1 uncultured Opitutus sp. | reverse complement strand
ACGACCGCACACCCTGGCTGGCGGCGATTCGGACTCACATCACGGCCGCTCTCAATCGCGGCGAAAGCGCCATCGTCACCTGTTCGGCCTTGAAGGAAGCGTATCGGGCGGCGGCTATTCCGGATCGGAAACGCGTCAAAGTGATCCATCTCACGGGCGACTATAACGTAATCCTTGAACGCATGAACAAACGGGAAGGTCATTTCATGAAACCGGAGATGCTCCAATCCCAGCTCGCCACGCTGCAGCGACCGGCCACCGCCCTCGAAATCGATGTGGCGAAAACACCCGACGCCATCGTGAGCGAAATTCGCCGGGCGCTGGCAATTTAAGCGGGAGATGACGCCGGGACACCGCCATGCTCGCGTTTCTTCAACCCTGCAATGAGCCAGATCACAGACAGGAATGTCTGTGTCACCTCGGACCGCTCTTGAACTGTTCTGCCGTCCTCCTTCTTTCCGCCTGATGCCGTCTTTCCCTCCACCCGCTCCGCCTTCCGCATTGAGTTCCCCGGCAGCAAAACGCCTGCGCCTGCTCGCCAGCGCCGTGAGCGTCTTGCTCGTGGTCGCCGTGCTTGTCATCGGGTGGCTCTACTGGAGCATCCGCGCGAGTCTCCCGCAGCTCGAGGGTAACGCGACCGTGACTGGCCTGACGGCGGCGGTCACAATCGAACGCGATGTGCAGGGCGTACCGATGATTCGCGGAAGTAATCGGGTCGATGTCAGCCGCGCCCTCGGTTGGTTGCACGGACAGGACCGTTTTTTCCAAATGGACCTCATGCGGCGTGGTGCGGCCGGCGAGCTTTCGGAACTTCTCGGCAAACGCGCCTTGTCCCGCGATCGCGCCAACCGCATTCACGGTTTTCGCCGCGTCGCGCAGCAGGTGGTGGAACAGCTTCCGGCCGACAAGCGCGCTGTTCTGGAAGCTTATGTGGCGGGCGTTAATGCCGGCGTCACCGCGCTCGGCGAAAAGCCGTTTGAATACCTTATTCTACGCGCGGAGCCGCAGCCGTGGCGCTTGGAAGACTCGATCCTTGTGATCCACGCCATGGCGCTCGATCTTCAGGGGGGGACCGGAAACTACGAGCGTTCACTCGCGACCTTGCGCGACAAACTGGGTTTGGACGCGCTCAAATTCTTCGCACCCGTCATCACGCCCGACGACGCCGCGCTCGACGGCACCCAAGCCCCTCTTCCGGCCATTCCGGGGCCGCGCATCATCAATGTGCGCAACCAGAAAGTCGGGGCGATTTCCCCCGGGGCGGCCAACGCTCGAGACCAACCCGGTTTGTTCCCGCCGCCGGCTCCCTCCCGCGATTCTGAATCGGGCATCGGCTCCAACGCCTTCGCCCTCGCCGGCGCGCATACTGCCAGCGGGAGTGCGATGCTCGCTAACGACATGCACCTCGATCTTCGAGTGCCCAACACCTGGTACCGCGCCGCAATCGAATTTGCCGGCCGTACGGTGGTTGGCGTCACGCTACCCGGCGCTCCCGCCATCGTCGCAGGCAGCAACGGCGACGTCGCCTGGGGGTTCACGAATGCCTACATCGACACGAGCGATCTGGTGGCGGTCCAGGTGAACAGCATCGCGACCTTCCTCTACACTGCCCCCGGCCACGAAAGCGCACTGGATTTCGAGCAACGGAACGAGACGTTCACGATCAAGGGTGACGATCCTGTCACCACCGAGCAGCGTTGGACCCTCTGGGGCCCGATCATCGCGACCGATGAGCAACGCCGCCCGCTCGCGTTACGCTGGGTGACCCATGATCCCGAGGCCACGAATCTGGATCTCATCGACATGGAGAATGCGAAGACCGTAAACGAAGGCATCGCCATCGCGCACCGCGCCGGAATTCCTGCGCAGAATATTGTCCTCGCGGACCGCGCCGGAGACATCGCGTGGACAATTGCCGGGCGGGTGCCAAAACGCGTGGGGTACGATGGCCGGCTGCCCGTTTCGTGGGCGTTTGGCGACCGGAAGTGGGAGGGTTATTTGTCGCCCGCGGAAATCCCGGTCGTGCGCGGCGCGGACTCCGAAAAGGCTGGCCGTCTTTGGTCGGCCAATCAGCGCCACGTCGGTGGCGCCGGGTTGGCTCAGCTCGGGGACGGCGCCTATCAACGCAGTTATCGCGCCGCGCAGATTCGCGATGGCCTCGCCCAGCTGGAGCAAGCCACCCCCAAGGATCTCCTCGCCGTGCAACTCGACGATCGGGCGTTGTTCCTCGAGCGCTGGCACGCGTTGCTGATGAAGACCCTCACGCCGGCGGCCACGACGGGCAGCAAACCGCGGACGGCCCTGCGGTCCTATGCCGAGAAATGGGAAGGACGGGCGAGCGTTGACGCGGTCAGCTATTGGCTGGTGCGCGACTTTCGCATCGCCGTTCACGCCCTGATTTACACCCCCATTTTTGCAAAGAGCGTCGAGACGTTTCCGGAATTCAACTGGAAGGATTTTCAACTGGAACCGGCGACCTGGACTCTCTTACAGGAACGCCCGCTGCACTTGCTCAATCCGCGTTTTGAAACCTGGGATGAACTGCTCCTCGCGGCGTGCGACGAAGTGATTAAAATTTCGGACCGGCAGGGCGTTTCCATGAGCAAAGCGACTTGGGGTTGGCGCAACACGGCCCGTATTCGCCATCTGTTCAGCTACTCCTTTCCGTGGGTGTCCGGATGGTTCGATCTGCCGGCCGATCCGCTCCCCGGCGGCGATGATATGCCGCGGGTGCAGAGCGCAACCCACGGCGCCAGCCAGCGGATGGTGGTGTCGCCGGGCCGCGAACACGAAGGCATCCTGCATCTGCCGGGCGGCCAAAGCGGACACCCACTTTCGCCGCATTACCGCGCGGGCCACGAAGCCTGGGTGCGCGGCGACCCGACGCCACTCCTGCCCGGTAAACCCGCGACCACGCTGCGCCTGCAACCGTAAACGTCCCGCGCACCAGCGGCGACTGGGGCCTCGCCCGGCAGGCGTTTGCCGCACCGGGCGGGTTTTGCGTTGTGCCCTCGTCCGCTTGTGCGCTTCCTCCCTGCGCCCGGATGAAGAAAACAAAGCGGAGCTACAGTGTCTACCTTGGCGGAGAACTCTTCTCCCTAAACCACCTGATCGGCAACGCGTGGCTGGCTGAGGCGATCTACGAAAAATCACACGGAAGATTTCGCTGCATTTTGCCGCAGGACTTCACGGAACTGAAAGGCCGCAGTGGCCGCGGAACGCGCGATTTCAATCTGCGCGCGCTGGTCGGGGCTGATCTCGCCCTCTTCAACTTCGATGGCGCGGACCTCGACAG
Source organism: uncultured Opitutus sp. (assembly GCA_964450575.1). Lineage (GTDB taxonomy): Bacteria > Verrucomicrobiota > Verrucomicrobiia > Opitutales > Opitutaceae > ER46. The sequence goes on along the minus strand of CAYVDZ010000270.1, from coordinate 3,765 downwards.
CGGCACCGTCGTGGAGTTCATGTATTCAAAAGCTGGTGACATCCCAACGGTTTTGCTGCGCACGGACACCCGCAATGCCGGCGACCATCGCAACGAACGCTGGAATGCGATGGCCAGCCATTTCCCGCGCACCACCACGGTGGTGACGTCGAGCCTCGCCGACTATCGCGGACCGTTGAAAGGCCGAAGCCGCAAGGCGGACCCTGCGCTGCACCTCGCCGGACAACACAGCTCCGCCCGGGTCCAACTGGTCTGCGAACGCATTGCGGCGCAATGCGTGCGCGCCCTCGAACGCGTCCGGGCGATGCCGCCCGTAATGCCAAAACACCTACGCGAAGAAGCCTATCAATGGCTCGCCCTTTTCCCCGGCCTGCGAGGCAACCAGAAGGCCTTGAGGAAAGAGTTCGAACATCATCTCGAAAGAAAGGTGGAGCAAGATCTGCTCTAAATAGAAGGGACCGAAAGCCCCCGTATTCCCAAATTTCCCGCCGAGCCGCTCCTCCCGTTTTCCGTTTTCCGATTTCCCAATTTTCCGCTTTCCCGCTTTCCCAATTTTCCGATTTTCCGATTTTCCGCTTTTCGCCGCCATGCCTGTCCACGTCCTCGATCACCCGCTCGCCGCTCACATCCTGACGCACCTGCGCGACAAGACGACCAAGCCTGCAACGTTCCGGACGCTCTCGTATCAACTAGGCTTGTTGCTGGCGATCGAGTCCACCAGCGACATTGAAACCGAGGAAAAACAGATCGATACGCCGCTCGAATCCATCACCGCACGCGTGCTCGGCCATCACCCACTCGTCGTCGTACCGATCCTGCGCGCCGGACTCGGGATGGTTCAGCCGTTCACCGATATTTTCCCCGATGTCAGTGTCGGTTATGTGGGACTCGAGCGGGACCACGAGACCGCCAGAGCGCGCAGCTACTATTGCAAACTACCGCCGCTCGCCGGCCGACATGTTTTCATCGTCGATCCCATGCTCGCCACCGGTGGCTCAGCCGTGCAGGCGCTCACGGTGGTAAAAGAACAGGGAGCGACCGATGTGCGCCTGGTCTGTATCGTGAGCGCACCCGAGGGTGTGGCAGAAGTGGAGCGCCATCATCCCGGTACTGTAATTCACACGGCCGCACTTGATCGTGAACTTAACGCGCGCAAGTATATCATGCCCGGGCTGGGTGATTTCGGCGACCGCCTCTACGGAACGTAAGGCCGGCTCACGGGATGTCGCACTGGGCCTCCCGCGCTAACAGCGACCACCCTTCCAACCGGGAACGCCGGCCATTTTCTTAGGTCCACTTTAACCTTAAAATGCAGTTGAAGCCACAGATTTCTCAGATGGACACAGATGACCAAGGCATTCTGGATTTCGGGCCCTTCACCCTGCGGGTAAATGGCAGTCTGGTGCTCCTTGATCTACATTTCTCTGTATCCGTGCCATCTGGGTTATCCGTGGCTAATCTGAATTGCTGAATTTAAGTTTCAGTCAGTGTCCTTCCCGATTTCCGGCCCACGGTTACTTCAGCTTTAGATTTCTCCCTTTTTTGGAGCCCGCCGTCCCGCCGTCACTGGGCCGTTTCTCATGTCACTCTCACGCGCGACCTCACCTCAAACCGTTCACGCCGCTGAACGGACGCTCACCAAGACCGTCGGCTATAAATACCTGCTCGCGCTCCCTGAAACCCATCACATCGACGTCACTCGTCGCTGGCCCGTGCTGCTGTTTCTGCATGGTTCAGGCGAACGCAGTGATGACCCGTGGAGTGCGGCGAAACACGGTCCGCCGAAGTTGCTGCGCAGCGAAGGTCTTTCGGCGCAAGAACGCCTGGCTGCCCGGAAACTCCGCGAGAACTTCATCGTCGTCTCCCCTGTGTGCCCGAAGAACACGTGGTGGGACACCGAAGGCGTACTCGCGGTACTCGACGAGGTGCTGGCGTCCCATCGCGTCGACCCCGGTCGCGTGTACCTGACCGGCATGAGTATGGGGGGCTACGGCGCCTGGGCTTTGGGCACGGCGCTTCCGGACCGCTTCGCGGCGATCGCGCCCGTTTGCGGCGGAGGCGAGTTCGCGGCGGCCTTTATGTCGAGTAACCATAAACGCGACGCGTTGCAGTCACTCGGCGTGTGGGCGTTTCATGGCGCCAAGGACCCGATCGTGCCCGTCACCGAATCGGAACGGATGGCCGCGATGTTAAAACACATGGGCGTGAAGCACGTGGACCTGACCCTCTATCCGGAGGCCCAACACGACTCTTGGACGGAGACGTACGCCAACCCGGCGTTGTACGATTGGTTTCTCCACCACCAACGGTCGACGTCTCGCGGCGGGGCGTGAGTACCGGGCGCGCGGTTCGACGGCGTTATTTCGCGAGTTGATCCTGCAAGAGAAGAAACCGTTGCCGCGTTGCATCATCGCTCGCGCCATTGAGACCAAGCGTCACGAGCTCGATCGCGGCGGGTTGAAACCCGTTTCGCAGATTCAGCTCCGCCGCTCGATAGACCAGCGAACTTTGCCGGGGGAAAAACCGCACGCCCTCGTCGAGGGCCAAGAGGTGCCCGCGAGTTGGTGCAACCGCACAGTTCTCCCAGACCTCCGCGATCAACTCATAAACTTCCGGTAACGGCGGATCACTTTCGCGCGCCGTGAAGAGCGGTCGCAGGACCGCGGCCGCTTGTTCGGGGGTGATTCGATTTTCGGTCTGCACGGCCAGCGTGCGGAACTCAGCCAGTCGTAGTCGCGCGAGCTCAAACCACGCTCTGGGACGCATTGGCCCCAGGAGGGCCGCCGTTTCCAGATACTCCCGCGCAGCCACGTCCTCACCCGCGTCGACTTCGCAAAGGCCCATGACGGCGAACAGCCCGGAGTCCCGTGCCCCACGCTCGTAAGCGCGTTGCAGGGTTCGGCGCGCTTGATCGAGGTATTTTTGCGCCAGCTCCGGCGCGATGGCCTTCACGTAGGCGATCTCCAGCCGCTCCCAGTCACCCTTGATTCGCCCGAGCTCGGAATCGCTGGCGTTGCGGAGGGCGAGCGGCGGCAGCTTTTTCAACCGGGCCGGGCGAAACCGCAGGGTGCGGCGCACCGCCTGAGGAAGGTAGGCCGCCAACGCGGTCTGGGCCGCCGCATAATCCAACGCGAAACACTCCTGAAAAAGCGCCTCACTCGCGCCGCGTCGGGAACTGAGTTCAACGAAACGCCAGAGCGCCGTCCGGCGCGCACCATTTTCCGAATCGAGTCCCCAGCGCACAAACAACTCGGCTTGCGCCTGCCAGCGTCGCACCGGGTCGAAACTCACCGCCGGATCACGCGGCCCCAGACGCGCCGCAAAAAAATCGTCCAAAGGCAACAGCGGCGGCGCGGTCTTGGGATCCGACTTCACCGCCGCCGTATCGACCGCGGAAAGCCACGACAGTGGTCCCGTCGCGAGCCCGCGTGACTCGAAGGTCGTATTGCCAAAAAATGACATGAACCCGCTTTGAAACCACGGGGGAAGCGTCGGTAGACGGTTCTTCAAGCGATAGGAGATGTAGTCCGCGGTGAGCGCGAGCCGGTCGGCATTAAAATCCTCGCGTCTCACGATCATGAATACGGTCATCGCATCCCGATCCCAGAGGCGGAGATTCGGCAGGAAACTGAACTGCGGGACGGGCACGCTCCCGCCCAAACCGCGCCCGCCCATGAAAGAAACCGGGGGTGCGGGCACCGATCCCGCGGGCGTGCGCAGCATGCGCGCGGGATCGGTGCCCGCACCCCCGGTTTCTTTCATGGG
>CAYVDZ010000269.1:0-7063 GCA_964450575.1 uncultured Opitutus sp. | reverse complement strand
GGCCACGGCGCAGCGGATCCTGGCTCAACTCGTCAGTGATGAGATCGGCTCCGCGGTTCTGCGTGTGACCGAGATCGGACTGCGCACCGAAGGGTTTTTTGAACTGCCGCCCGGACTTGTTCCGGCCGTGCAGGCGGTTGGTGACACCGAGACCGGGCATCCGGCGCTGGGCGTGTTGCGCGAGTCGTACATTGCGGACGACCTCGGGAACTTCCTGGATTTTTGGAAGGCCAACCCTAGTTTCCCGTTCCTCGCCGTGGCGACGCGCAAAGGCGATCTGGTGGACCGCCGTGGGCTGATTTTCGGCGGACACCACAGTTCCAAACGCGCGGCGCACAGCATAGTGCAGCGCGAAATCGATCTGCGGGAAACGGCGCGGGCCTTGGCCGAGGATCAAAAAGCACATGACGAGCAGAAGATCGTGATCGATGGGCTCAACGCCCGACTCGCCGAGGCCGAGCAGTCGCTCGAGCAGCGGCGAAGCAATGTGCTTTCCGCCACGCAGACGCTTGCTTCAGTGCAGGCCGAACAGCGCAATGCGCAGCGCAATGTGGTCGACGTGGAAACGCGTCTGAGCCGGATGGAAAATGAACTCGGGTCCCTGGAGCAGGCGCGCAACGAAGCGCATGCGCGTTGGGAGAAGGCGCAGACGGGACTCGCGGAGGCGGACGCCAATGCGGCGGCCCGACGCGAAAAGATTCAGAATCTGGAAACGCGCATCGTCGAAGTGCGGACCGATCGCGACTTCAAGCGGGAGACGCTCGGGCAATCCCGGCTCGAACTCGCGGAGCGCCGGCAAAAGGTCGAAGTGATCGATCGCGGTTTGGGTGAGATGGAGCGTCGCCGCCGGCAATTGAGCGAACTGCTCGGGCAGCGGCAGCTCGAAATCGAATCGTGGAGCGAACAGATCACTCAACTTGAACGCGTCGTTGAAGAACAGCGCGCCCGCGCGGCACAACTGGAAGAGACCTTCAGTGTCGCGCAGGAGCAGGTGGAGAAAGTCCGCTTGGAACTGCTCGACGTGGAGCGGGGCATCAATGCCCTCGAATCAGCGCAGCACGCGGTGCGGGACGAATCTGAAAACGCCCACGATCAACTCAGCAGCCACGAGGTGAAACTCGCCGAGAACCGGCAGCGCGCACAGTTCCTGGCGGAGGAAATCACCCGGGAGTTTTCACTCGACGTGGCTTCGATCGATTGGCGTCAGCAACTCTGGCGTTCGGACGATGAACCAGAAGGCCTGAAGACGCTCGACCTTGATGAGGACGAGGACGGTGATCCGGTTTCGTCGATTGGTGCTCAGCCGACCGCGGGAACCGATCAACCGGCCGTTGCAGGTGAGCAGTCGGCGGGTGCCGAGGGGGAGGCGGCGGATGCCGCGGGTACTCCCACCAAACGGCGGAAGAAGAAAAAAGAAGCGCGTGGCGTGGCGACGGAAGAGGACATTAAGGGGCTCGACGCGACCGATTGGCGCGCGGTGAAATCGGAAGTCGATGCGCTCCGCCAGCGGATCAACAGCATGGGCGCGGTCAACCTCGTTGCCATCGAAGAGTACGCCGAACTCAAGCAACGCCACGATTTCCTCGCGGGGCAGGTCAATGACTTGACCACCGCGAAATCGGAACTCGTGAAGGCGATCGATGAGATCAACCGGACGTCGATGCAGCAGTTCCAAGTGACGTTCGACCAGATCAAGAAGAATTTCGAGTACACCTTCCTGACGCTCTTCGGCGGCGGTCGCGCGCACCTCGAGTTGATCCAGGCTGAGGATATTCTGGAGAGCGGCATTGAAATCGTCGCCCAGCCGCCCGGGACCAAGTTGAAGGGCATCACGCTCCTGTCGGGCGGACAGAAAACGCTCACCGCCGTGGCGCTCCTCTTCGCGCTCTACATGGTGAAGCCGTCGCCCTTCTGTTTGCTGGACGAACTCGACGCGCCGCTGGACGAGTCCAACATTGGCCGCTTCACGGAGCTCCTGAAGAAGTTCGTGCACGAGTCGCAGTTCATCATCATCACGCATAACAAGCGCACGGTCTCCGCCGCGCAGGCGATCTATGGCGTGACGATGGAAGAGCGCGGCGTATCGAAGACCGTGTCGATGAAGTTTAACGCCGAGCAACACGTGGAGAGCGAGCCGGCGAGGAATATTGCCGAATCGGTGCGAGGTGCGCAGATGCCGGTCAAGTCGGCCGCACCGGAAGCAACGCCGGTCTCGGCCTGAGGAAAGAGGGACCGGCTGGGTGTGTCGGGCTCGAAATGCCGTGGCGTGATGGATGTCTGGGTGTGATACAGACATTCCTGTCTGTCATCCGGACGTCGGAACAGACAGGAATGTCTGTGTCACTTCGGTCACCGGAAACAGGCCCGGATGCCTGGGTCACCCGCGGATTCAGGTAATTTAACCATGGATACGCTGACTCGTGGGCATGAAGCTGACTGCGTCGCTTGATGCGGTCCGGCCCATGTGTTCCTTCTTTCATCGGTTAAAGTCCCGGTTCGTGCGCGCCGACTCCGACTCGGATTCCGATGCGGGCGCCGATGGCGAACGCTGTGCCGCCGCGTGGCTGAGGCGGGAGCGCGGCTTTGGCATTGTGGCGCGGAACTGGCGCAGTCCGAAAGATCGACGCGACGAGATCGATCTGGTCTGCGACGATCGGGGCGTGCTCGTGTTTGTGGAGGTCAAGGCGCGCGCGGCCGACGCGCTGGTGCCCGGCTATTATACGATCGACCTCCGCAAGAAGCGGGCGCTGCGCCGGGCGATGGGCGTTTATCTGCGACAATTGCCGCTCAAGCCGCGCACCTTTCGTTTTGATGTCGTGGAAGTGAGGCTGTGGCCCGGCGGACAACGAAGCATTCTTCATTTCGAAAACGTGCCGCTATTTTCAAAGCATTTCCGCCCGTAGCAATCGTTTGCGGGTTGGTATGCCTCCTCAAATCAACCCGGATATTTCACAACTACCGTAAACACTCACCCAACTGTAATTCATCCGTCATTGCGAGAGCTGGACTAACGCAATGGAAGGGGTGAAATATCCGGATTAATGGAATCGATGCCGGGGATGAGGAGAATTCACGCCGGCTGATTTTCGCTCGCGGAACGGTTCCGGCCGCCTTGAGTGCGGTCCGTCATAGCCTGCATTTCCCTTGCGCCAGCCGAGGCGTGCCCGGAAGACTCTCCGCTCACATGTCTGACTCCCAGCGTCACCCGTTTCTGCACGGACTTAGCAAGCACCGCGGTGCGCCGCCCACGGTCGTGGTGATCTTTGGCGCGTCCGGCGACCTCACGTCGCGCAAACTCATTCCGGCCGTTTACAACCTGGGTTACGACAATCTGCTCCCGGCCGATTTCTTCCTCGTGGGCTATGGCCGCAAGCCGATTCCGGATGAGGAGTTTCGCACCCTGGCCGATGAGGCAATCAAGGAATTTTCCCGCCGGGAGTTGAAGAGTGATGTCTGGGATCGCATTGCCGCGAACACTTCGTATGTCGCCGGCGGATACGACGACAAGGAGGCATTCGTGCGCCTCGCGGAGCACATCGATGCGATCGAGAAAAAACTCGGTCGTGATGTGCAGCGCCTCTTCTACATTTCGACGCCGCCGTCGGTCTTCGCTCCGATCATTGAGAACCTCGGCGCGAGCGGTTTGGCGGCGCATCATCGCCATTCGCCGCAGCGGTCGCGGGTCATCATCGAGAAGCCGTTTGGCAAGGATCTGACGTCCGCGCGGGGACTGAATGAGACGATTCGTTCCGTCTTCGAAGAGAATCAGGTTTATCGCATCGATCATTATCTCGGGAAGGAAACGGTGCAGGATCTCCTCGTGCAGCGGTTCGCGAATGCGATTTTCGAACCGTTGTGGAACCGCAACTTCATCGACAGCGTGCAGATCACCGTGGCGGAGGAAGTCGGCGTCGGCTCGCGCGGCGGCTATTACGAGCAGAGCGGTGCGCTCCGCGATATGATCCAGAATCATACGATGCAGCTCCTCGCATTGACGGCGATGGAGCCACCGGGGTCGTTGGAGGCGGAGGCGATTCGCGACGAAAAGGTGAAGGTGCTCAACGCCATCCAGCCGCTGACGATCGGTCCAGCCGGCGATGTGGCGCGCGCCCAATACGCGGCCGGCATGGTCAGCGGTAAACCCGTCCCGGGCTATCTCGATGAAGAGGGTATTGCCGCGCATTCCAATACCGAGACGTACACGGCGCTGCGGCTCTCGATCAACAACTGGCGCTGGCAGGGCGTGCCGTTTTATCTGCGTTCCGGTAAACGCATGGCGCGGCGCGTCTCCGAAATCGCAATCAATTTCCGCCGCCCGCCGGGTACGCTTTTCGCAGGCGAGACCGCCCGCTTCGACCTCGCGGCGAATACGCTCTCGTTTCAAATCCAGCCGGATGAGGGCCTCAGCCTCATCTTGAATACCAAGGTCCCGGGCCTCCAAACCCGCACGCAGCCGGTGAAGATGAGTTTTCGTTACGCGACCACGTTCGGGTCCAACACCGCCGAGGCATACGAGCGGTTGGTGCTCGATGCGATGGTTGGTGACGGCACGCTGTTCATTCGCGGCGACGAAGCCGAGGCGTCCTGGAAACTCTGCACGCCTGTCCTCGATTACTGGCGCAGCGTCGGGCGCACCGGCATGGATTCCTATCCTGCCGGTTCCTGGGGCCCCGCCAGTGCGGAGGCTCTGCTGGCTTCACGCGGACATTGCTGGAGGCAACCGTGATCGCATTCAGCCCTCTCGCCAAGGCACGGACTCAGGTGGTAACTCCGGCGCTGCTGTCTCTCAGCATGATCCGTGACGGTCAGTCGGTACGCGGCAAACCGAACTCCACGCCACAGTCGGGAGCTTTTTCGGATGTCTGATATTTTCGACGCACTCCCTGGAGTCGAAGTTCCCGTGGCGGGCATCGCCAAGGGCCTGACGCTGATGTGGGAAGACAATGTGGCGAATGGCCGTCCCGCACCCGAGGCGGCTGACGCGAAGGCGATGCAGGTGAACTTCGTCTTGCATCTCGGGCTGAACACCACTCCGGAGGATGCCGCGAAACAGTTTGAAACCGTGGTCAAGTTTGCGCGCCGTTATCCGAGCAGAATCGTCGTGTTGTGTCCGCGTTACACCGACGACTCCGGTCCGGCGATGCGCGCCAAGATCTTCGGGGAGTGTTATCTGGGGCGTTCGAAAACGGACAAACGGTGTGTCGAGTTTGTGATTCTGAGCTACGCCCGCAGTGCGCGACCGTATCTGGAAAATCAGGTCTCGACCGCGCTTTCAACCGATCTGCCGCTGTATTATTGGGCGCATCGCTTCTCGGACAGTGGGCGGCTGGCGGATTACCGTTACCTTTTGACCCGGGCGAAACGGGTCTTGATCGACAGCGCGATTTCGCCGCCAGGTGCGTTGAGCTATCCTTGGCCGAACCCGGAGACGACGCGTGATCTGGCTTATTGCCGGCTGTTGCCGATTCGCCAAAGCGTCGGTCAGTTCCTCGCGGCCTATCCGCCGGAGAAGATCGTCACCGGTCTGCGGAGCGTCACGTTGACTCACGACGAAACCCTGGCTGCGGAAGCGCGGGTCTTGCTCGCTTGGCTAAAGCGTCGCCTGAAGGCATGTGGGGCCAAAACGGATACGCTCGAGTTTGCCGTGAAGCCGCGAGCCGCCGACGCGACGGCGAGCCTCGGGATCACGTTCGATTACGGTGCGCCGCATCCCTTTTTCCGCTGGCAGGGCGATTTGGCCACGGGCCATGCGCTGTTTGAAGCGGACTTTGGGGCAGGCTCCACTCAGCTTTCGGCTGGCGTGAGTCTGCTCTCGCCTGAGATGACGCTCAGCGAGGCGATGTTCTTCTGAAAAGGGCGTCCGGAGCCGGGTCTGAGCTGGCAGGAGAAAAATCGCGACATCGCGCCAGCGCGGAGCTGGTCCGGTCAGGGTGAGGTTACACGCGCCCGCCCCTCTCGTGCTTCGCCGCATCGTTCGCAGCACGCAGGATCGTCCTGATTCGTGATCGCCGCCCGCCGGTGCCGCGTCGAATTAACCGTGCTGTGTCTCTATCCGTTCGATTGCCAAACGGCCGTCTCAGCGTACAAACGGCGATGTCACCGTACATCGTGTTGCTCGTCAGACTGCTCTCTAACCCCTGATTTTATGACATTATCCTTTTCTCCCCGGCTTGTGGTCGCCGTGAGTTCGCTCGTGTTGGTCGTTTCGCTGGCGGCGGCTCCGGCCGATTCCTCTCTGCGCGTGGGAGCAGCGCGCGTCGATATCACACCCGAAATGCCCATCCGGCTGGCGGGTTACCAATCACGGGCGGTCGAGACGGAGCGCGTCGAGAGCCGCCTTTTTGCGCGAGCGCTCGCTTTCGGGACGTCGGACCGCGATGCGAGCGTCATCATCACGGCGGAGATCATCGGTGTTTCGGAGGAAATCAGCAACGCGGTTGCCGCCGCCATTCGCGCAAAGTATCCGCAGATCCCGCGTGCCAACGTCGCGGTCTGTACCACTCATGTACATACGGGCCCGGCGATTGCCGGGGTGTTGCCCTTCATGTATTCGGCGGATCTGCCACCTGACCAACAGGCGCGAATTCAGCGTTACACGGATTCGCTCCAGGCGAAACTGATCGAGGTGGCGCTCGCGGCCCTGGCTGCCCGCCAGCCGGGTAGCCTCGGTTGGGCGGAAGGCAAGGTTGGCTTTGCGACCCACCGACGCGTGGTGGTCGACGGTACGTGGAAGGCCTTTGGCAGCGCGCCCGATGGTCCGGTTGATCATGCATTGCCGGTGATGCGCGCGGCCGATGCGCGGGGCAGTGTCCGGGCGGTGTTGCTGAATTACGCCTGCCACTGCACGACCCTCGGCGGCAACGACAATTTTGTGCACTCCGACTGGGCCGGCGATGCGGCGCGGCGCATCGAAACGGCCCACGAGGGTGCGGTGGCGCTCGTCGCGATCGGATGTGGCGCCGACGCAAATCCCAATCTGCGGGCGATTGCCGGCGTCGCGGAAAACGGTGAGAAAGTCGCCGTCGAAGTCGCCCGCTTGCTCGGTGGTCCGCTGCGCCCACTC
>CAYVDZ010000268.1:3263-7069 GCA_964450575.1 uncultured Opitutus sp. | reverse complement strand
GAATCGAACCATGCTGAACTCTGCATCATTTGCATAGGTTTTCCATCATAACGGTCATTTTAAGCCAACGATTCAGCCCGCAACCAACCACTCACGGCGCAAAACAAAAAATATATCTTCAGCAAAATCCATCGCCAGCGAATCCATCTCAGCAACCATTCGGTTGCACTCGCTTCATTCTCTCAGTCAGGACACACCACCCCTAACTCGCGTTAGGCAGGAACCACCGACGACCAACGAACCGCCACCGAAGTCGCCAACGAATCCGCCGCCGATGGCCGCTGTTCTGAATCCGCAGTTGCGGCTTTTTATTTACATACGATGTGGCATATTGTCGGCCATGAAGCCCGACTTACCCGAACGCCTGCTGGCCGAGGCCCGGCAGCACGCACCCGCACCGGCAGAACGCAGCCGCCTGATACCCTTGCGTGAAGCGGTGCTGACGTTTCGCGCGAAGCGCGTGAGCTACGAGAAGATTTCCGCCGTCCTGAAAGGCCACGGCGTCGCCATCCAGGCATCCGCCATCGGTCATTTCTGCCGGCGGCATTGCCCGGCCGCCGAAATTGAGCGAGTCCGGCATCAACTCGTAGCCGCCGTCACCGGGACGGCAATGTTCACACCGATCCTGGCGCCGTCACCAACTCCAACCCTCAGCCCAGCGAGCGGCGCGGCAAAACGCCGCGGTCCGCGCATTGCACGCGATGACCTCTGAACCAAACTCCTCCTCCCCGGCATCAGTCAAACGCCTCATCCTCTTTGCCCAGGACAAGGGCGGCATCGGCAAGAGCTTCGTCGCGACTCTGCTCTACGACTTCTTGGTCGAGCGCGCCGTGCGACTCAAGGCCTTCGACCTCGATCATGCGAATTCGACGTTCCAACGCTACGTGCCGGAAGCCGAGTTCATCGACACGGATGTCGATGCCGACAAACTCGCCGTGCTGGACCGGCTCGTCCTCGCGATGGACGACCACGACGTCGTGCTCGCGGACAATCGTGCGGCCGGCGGGGCCAAGGTGCAGCAGTATCTCGAAGAGAACCGCCTGACTACCCTCCAATACGAGATGGGGTTCGCCCTCGTGTTCGTCGTCATCGCCGTGGACGACAAGGATGCGGTCTCGCAGATCGCAGATCTGCTGGACTTGTATGGCGAAAAGGTTCGCTGGCTGGTCGTGCGCAACCTGCGTGACGGAGCCGACTCCAGCGTGTTTATGGCGAGCAAGACGCGCCAGCGTCTGCTCGCCCTCGGCGCCGTAGAGATTGCGGTGCCAGGTCTCGCCGAAGTGACCCGCAACCGCCTGCAACTTGCCAACCTGACGGTCGGCCGCGGTCGCACTGCGCCGGAGCTTCACCTGCTCGACCGCTCGCGGTGCGTTCGTTTTCACGAGCGCATGGCGGAGGAGTTCGCGAAAGCCGGGGCGCTGGTCCTGCCATGAATATCGAGGAACTGCTCGATCCCGAGACGCTGCCCGACGATCTCCGCTGGCTTGCCAGCGAGTTCAAGCTCGCGCCCAAAGACCCGGTTTTCGTGCTCATCGCGTGGCACTGGCACCGGGTGAAGGCGGCGGAGGATTCGCTGCGAGCGGCGACCGTGGAGTTCTCCTCGGCCGTGGACTCTCGCGTCGATGTGCTCGCCGGTGCCGCCGAGTCCACGGCGGCGTTGAGCGAGCTTCTCGTCCAAGTGCAAACCTCGTTGGAGGAAAAGCCGGCACTGCTGACGGCGCAGGTCGAACAGGAACTAAAAGCGCCACTCGCCAAAATCGCCGCGCTCGAAAAATCGCTCGACGTGACGCTGCGGAACGTGCGCGACGGATCGGTCAAGACTCGCCGGCGCGAGATTCTCGCCGCGCTTTTGACGGGCGTCGCACTTGGCGCCGTCTCGGCGATCATTCTCACGCACGCATGAACGCGCCCAAGGCGGGAGTGATTGCGCTTTGTTTCGCGACCGCCATCGCCGCCCGCGCAATGGTGCCCGCACCGTCCGGCTATTGGCTCACCGTCGTGGCGGAGTCGATGGGGGTATGGTTCGCTTACTGCGCGCTGATCGCGGAGCCCAATCCGAGCCGCGCGCTGGTGCTGCGTTTGTGGGGCCTCGACTGGACGCGCGACGAGGCGTGCTGCCATTTCTTTGTCACCGGTGCCACCGGCACGGGTAAGACCGCGCGCGCGATTGTGCCGATCGTGCATGGGCTGCGCCGCGCTCTGCCTTCGACCGGCATCATGGCCATCGACTCGAAAGGCGCGCTCTGGAAACCGCTCGCGGAAATCGCCCGCGCCCTTGGGCATGAGGACAGCCTGCGGTTGATTCGCGTGCGACCGTCGCACATCCCGGCGAAGGATTGGCAGCCTCCTCTCCGTTTGAACCTGCTCGCCGACCGCAGCGTGCCGTGGAGCACCTACGCTAAAATCATCGTCGATACCGCTTCGGCCGCCGGCCAGCAGGGCGGACAAAGTTTTTTCAAGGAAAGCGCCCGCGATGTGATCACCCACGCGATGCAGGCACTCGATGTCGCGGGGTATCTCGTGAGCCTCGACAATGTGCATAACGTGATCTGCAACTCCGCGGATACGGAGTCGCTCGTTGAAAAACTGGAAAAATCCGATCAACCGGCGGCGGCGGTGGAGATTCAGTTTTTTCGGGACTTCGCCGCCCAGGCGCCGGAACAACGCAGCGGCACCGTCGGGACCGTCGCCAACTATCTCCGGCCCTACACACCGCCGGACATCGCCGAGGTGTTCTGCTCCACCAAGCCAAACTTCGCGCTCGACGAAATTGACCGCGGCCGGCTCATTTGCCTTTCGGTGCCGCAGACCTACCAGGTCGAGCGCAAGTATCTGAACTTTCTCTGCAAGCAGCTCCTGTTTCTCCACGCGTTCCGGCGCTTCGATCTCGATACCGATGAACTACAGCGACGAAACATGATCGTCCTCATTTTGGACGAGGGCCAAAAAACCACGCTCGTTTCCGAGGACGGATTTTCGGACCACGGCACGGTGGATGAACTGCGCGAGGCCGGCATGTGCGTCATCTCGGCGACCCAGACGCCGCTTTCGTTCTACGCGTCGTTCGGCAACGAACAAAAGGCCGATGTCTTCATGGCGAATCTGCGAACCCAGATTCATTTCCGTGCCGCCGACGAAAAAGGCGCGGTCATTCTCGCCGCCAAGCTGGGCGGGCGCGAAGTGCGCAAATACAGCGGAGGCGTAAGTGGCGGTCGCACCGCGCGCAACTGGCAGCACGTGGATGAGGCCTGGTTCAAGCCACTGCGGATGCTCGCCCTGCCGGCAGGGATGGCGGTGCTCAAACACCCGCGCCGCATCGGCCGCCCGCTGTTGCGGCGTCTACCGTTCACCACATTCACCCGGGCCAACGAGCACGCCGCATCCGACGTGGATCGGAATTGATCTGTGCGAATCGTGGTTCCGGCGAGGGCAGGCGTTAACCGCCTTCGCCTTGGCCGGGTTGGTCGCGCGGTGCCGGACGTGATTGGGGGTGCCGCAGGCAATGACTGACCGCGCGCGGCGTCAGCGAACGTCTGCTAAAGCTGCGACGGTCAGGCTGCGCTGAGCGCAAAGTGTCGCTGCGCTGGCCCGCCACATTTTTTCGGCCCCGTGCCCGCTTGGTGCGCCTCGGTTCAAACCAACCGATAAAATACAGATATTCCTCGACCACGGCCTTCGGTTTGCGGCGGCCGAGTTCATGCAGAATCAGCGCAACCGGCGAGGGCGCCTTGACTCCGAGAATCGGGATCAGAAGCTGCGCCGCGGCGGTGAAAACCTGCGAATCCGCGACCGGGACGGTGACGACA
>CAYVDZ010000268.1:0-3253 GCA_964450575.1 uncultured Opitutus sp. | reverse complement strand
ACAAGAGAGAGAACCTTTGGGTGCGACATGGTGAGGGTTGGTTGGGCCGTCAACCTGCGCCACGAATCAGGCGGGCCGGTCGGCAATTGAGAGCGTGGAAAACGCGGCAAGAAATCCCAACCGCGGAGTGTTTTGAACAACCCCACTATATCATAAGCGACGGCTGCGGTATCGGCTGAAAGCGCGCAAACATTCGGCGAAAATCACCGCAGGCGCTGCGCCCGGATTTCACTGGGCAGGCACTCCAGGATGCGCCGGAACCACCGCGCCATCAGGGTCTCGTCGGAGAAACCGCACAGGCTGGCGATCTCAACCTCCTTTCGGTCGGTATCGTGGAGGAGACCCTCAGCTTTTGCCACGCGGCGGCGCATCACATACTCATGTGGTGCCATGCCCACGCTCGCTTTGAAGAGCCGGCCAAAATGACTGGAACTGAATCCGGCCGCCCCACCCAAGGCGGCAAGACTGAGGCTGTCGCCGATGCGTTCGTCGATGTAGCGTGTCACCCTTAACAGCGCTTCGGCTGACAGCTTTCCATCCCGCCGGGGCCGCCCGACCTCGTGCACCAATGCTTGAAGCAGATGGGTTCCGAACACCGTGCCAATCGATTCGACATAGTAAGCACTGGCCGGCGCGTCGTCGCGACACATTCGCAGGAATTTCTTCGCCACCTGTCCGATCAGGGCGTCCCGTCCGACCAGATGCGCGAGCGGTCTGACCGTGACCTCCGATACCGCCTCCCCGTTGATTTCCGCCGTATATTCTCGGCCCATGAACAGGGTCACCATCGCCACTTGCTCGGGGCATATCAAGGCGTGCGGCGTGCCCGCCGGTATTACCCATGCCGTCGGCCCCTGAATCCTCAACTCGCGCCACTCTCCTCTGGTAAGTTTCCATCTCAACAGGCCCACGGCCTCGTCCAAGAAAGCCGACACTTGCTCCTGTTCGCGGGTGTGTTCGCCCCATTCGTTGCGTGGATGGCAGTCATAATAGACGCTGACCGCCCGGCCTTCGTAGAGGCGGCGGCGATAGCCATTGGCTGCCGGAAACAGGGTAAGGGGATGGGGCACGGAGTAGTCCGCGTGTCCGAAGGCCGGAATGTCGGGCAACATTGGGGCGATGCCCGCGTTGCCCGGCGCGGGGATTTGTTTCAGTCTAGCGACAAACTCACCCCGCGTATCGGCTGCGCCCGCTATTCTATCGGCTAAACGCGCGGAGGCAGGGAATCGCCCGCCGGCTTTTCGTCCGTCGATAGCTGCACGAATGACTCGCCATCACGGCCGTCGCTATGACGATCGCTGGCCTTCTTCTCGGGATTGCAAACCGGCCGGTCTATAAGAATCCGCGCCGCATTAAGGCTGGTTTGCCTCGCCGCAGCGGACTCATCGAATCATTTCCCTAAACTGTGCCGTGTTCGGTGACGTTGTATCCGCCAGTATCAAGCTGCCCGGAAAGCACGGCGCACCCATCGACCATAACTCCATGCTGTCGGCATGGTCATCAAAATAGTCCGACCGCGTAGTCACACGCACCCCACCGGTTTGTCCGGGCGCAACGTAGCTGAATTCTCCCGCACCCAGCGGCTTCGTCGTCACGCCGCCGGGCAGTAAGTCGGGCCTCGCCGCGATCTTTTCCAAATCCGCCAGAGTGAGCGTTGGCTCCGGCCGGGGCGGTTCCGCCAACTCGGCATCTACGAATTCATCGAGATCGAAGCCGCCTGCTTCCGCCTGCGCCGCCACCTGTTCCAAATCACCCACCACCTGATCGCGTCCGTCCTTACTGGCCCCTTTCCCGGACAAAACGGTTTGCGCGATGATTCCAGGCATCCTCGCAAGGATAGGTTGGAGACGGCCGACCACGCTTGTGAAGAGACTGATGCGTTTACGCAGCGCGAGGTAAACATCCGCCTCCACCGTATCGCTGTAGTGCAGGTTCACGATGCGAATGACGGGGTGCTTTTGCCCGAGGCGGTCGATACGGCCGATACGTTGCTCCACTCGCATGGGGTTCCACGGCATATCGTAATTTACGAGCGAGCCGCAGAACTGGAAATTGATGCCCTCTGCCGCCGCATCGGTGCAGAGCAGCACGTCCGCTTTGCCTTCGCGGAAGTGCCGTTTCGCGGCCTCCCTCGTGACCGTGCGCCAAGTGCCGTCGCTCTCGCGGACTTCGCCGCCGCGCCCGGAGAAACACATAATCCGCAAATCAGGCTCGCGGGCGAGGCGCACCCGCAAGAAATCCATCGTGTCGGTGTATTGGGTAAATACCATCGTCTGAGGATAACCCGCCGCACGTAACGACCGAAGCTCCTCCGCCAACTTCTCCGCCTTTGTGTCCGGAGGCAGTAGGCGAATGTCCGCGAGCATTTTTTCAATGGTCGTGCGTTCTTCCTGAGCCAGCGCCTCGCGGTCGAGTTGCGCCGCCTCATCCGCCGACACCACATCGCCCCCCACCTCCCATTCTTGTTGCTCGGCATCCTCTTCCCACTGCCCCGCGCCAGGCCCGTTTGCGCCGCGCATGGATGCCAGTCGGTTTTCCAAGGTTCCGGCGAGTGCGGCGAAACTGCTGGCGAGCCGCCGCCGGTAGATCGTCATGATGAAACCCACGGCGTTTTTCTCCTTCGCCGCCGCCCGGTTATACACCTCGGCGATATAGGTCTCCACGCGCCGGTAGAGTTCGCCCTCAGCCGGCGAAAGCGGGATGAAACGATCATCCACGTCACGCGTGGCGATGGGAGTCGAGAGCTTGCCCGCCGCATAATATCGCCGCAGCAAGTCGCGCGTATGTCTCGAAATGAGCCGCCCAACGGGTGACCAGGCACGAATGACCTTGAGTGCGATTTCCCGATGATGGGTTTCCAACTGCCTCCGCAGAATGGTCGAGGGATCACGCAACGCCTTGAGAATCTTTCGCACCGCGAGCCCGCTGGAGACGCCCAGCCGCTTCACCTCTTCCTCGGTAATGGGACCGAACGCCCGCTCCGAAGCCTGAAATAACGCCGTCATCATTTCCAACGCTTCATGCGAAGGCGCGGCCTCTTCCACCGCTTCTGTGAAACGGAGAAACGCATTTTCCGACCATTCCGCCGGCATCCGCAGCAACGACAACAAATCCCACACCTCGACCGGATGCACCTGCATCGGCGTGGCGGTGAGGAGCACGAGCCCTTGCGTGCGTTGGTCCAGCCCGCGCAAAAGGCGAAGCAGTGAATTGGGCCGATTATCGCCGGTGGCGCCCGGTGCGCGGGCTGGAC
>CAYVDZ010000267.1:0-7072 GCA_964450575.1 uncultured Opitutus sp. | reverse complement strand
GAGCCCCAGTCCTGCGGCAACCCGCGCCTGTGTGCCGAACAGGTTGGTGATGACCGGAACCGGCATCATCTGACCATTTGCATTCACCGGCGCATCGAAGCGCAGCACAGGGCCACTCTGCAACAGCACGCGGCTCTCTTCGTGGGCGTGCTCGGCCCGCTTGCGTTCGCTGACATCCGTAATGAACCCGTGCCAAAGCACGGAGCCGTCGCTCTGACGCTCCGGCAACGCCGTACCCCAAAGCCAGTGCACCGTGCCATTCGGCAGCCGGGACCGATACTCGCACTGCCACCGCTCCAAGGTTCGCGCCGAAACATCGAGCGACACCATCACCCGCTCCAGATCCTCCGGATAAATCAGCTGCCAGATCGGACTGGAATCGTGCGCGACCGTTTCCGGATCCATTCGAAACATCTGACGAATCCCTTCACTCGCGAACGGAAAACACCGGGTTCCATCCGGCCGCTGTTTGAATTGAAAAACCATTCCGGGGACCTGCGACGCGATCTTACTCAGCCGGGTGTCAAACTCGCGGCGCCGTTCCTCGGCCAGGCGTTGCTCCGTGACATCGCTCGCGAGGGCCAGAAATCCGGTGATGCGTCCACGGCGATCGCGCATTGCGGTGACGGAGAGCCGAACCGGCACCCGGCCACCATCCGCCCGAAGGCAGGTCCAATCCCGCTCGTCCGGTTGTTCAGAATTACCGGCCTTGACCGTCAGAGCCTCGAAGTCCGACTTCACGGAACGACCGAGCTCGATGGTCAGATCACCAGCCCGATCTTGTAACTCAAAAGGGTCATGGAAGTGGTCCAAGGTGACTTTGCCCACGACATCGATCGCCTTGTAGCCAAGAAGATTTTCCGCGCCGCGACTGAAGCTCTCCACCCGACCGTTGGCATCCGTGGAAATGATACTGTGGGCCGCGTGCCCCAGCACCCCGAGGTTGACCTGCTGCTGACGTTGTCGCTGTCCGCGCAACCAGAAAACAATGCTCATCGAGACCAAGAGGCTCAAGGTCAGCGCGATAAACGCGCCCACGAGAGCTCCATTGCCGCCAGGAAGCTCTGGCGAGAGTTGCTCGACGAGGGCATGCAAACCCCAGCCTGCGCCCACCAGCACAGTGCCGGGGGCAACAAGAATCCAAGCGTGGTTGGTTGATCGAGAGTGTGGCATCAGCCAAGGAGCGCCTGAGCGCCCCGTACCTTATCGGCACGGATCAAATCCGAGTTGAGCGCCAATGCCGATCGGTTCTCCCCTCGGAATCCCCTTCCTCGAAGCTACGTGTCATCGATAAACCTGGGGTCAACCCCGCCAGCGCCGAAGGATGGGACGAAGGTCGGTGGATCGTGCCAATTCAGGCACCCGATGAACCGCAGCTTAAGACGCTCCTGCGCAGGTCGCTGACGAAGATATTCCCTTTGGTATAACCTTTCCGAAAATGTCATTGCGATTGCGCTACCCCCACCCGGCACGTAGCCGTTGCAGCGATCCACGTTAATGCCTTCTGAATCAAATCTTCGCAGAGCCTCCGGATGGATTGGTTTCGCCGTGGGCGCGTTCGGGCTGGTGACGCTTACCGGCGCGGTGAGCCGGTGGAATCCGATTGAGGGCGGAGATACCGCCACGCTCAATCCGAACGTCGCTCTCGTGGTGATGCTCTCCGGAATCTCTCTCTGGCTGCAGTCGGCGAAATTTCGGCTGACCGGCATCGTCTTCGCGGCGACCGTGCTGGCAATCACGTTAACGCTGGTTTTCCAAAGGGTGTTCGGCCTCGATCTTGGCCTCGATCAATTCGGTCGGATGTCCCTGAGCGTGTCCCTGGCGTGGACCACGGCGGCGCTTGCCCTGCTCGCATTGTCTCAAACCCGGGGCCGGCTCCGCTGGCCGCTCTCCACCTGGTGGTCGAATCTCGTGATCGCCATCGGAATGGCCGGGCTCCTCGCTCAGGTCCTCGCCACCGAAGCTGCATTTACCCGACCGCTCCGACTCGCCTATCTCAGTTCAATCGCGCTCGTTTTGATCGGGATAGGGATGCTGCTCGCCCGTCCCGACGACAAGAACGTCCGTCTGCTTTTCGAAACCACCACGGCCGGCATGCACGCGCGGCGTCTATTCTTCGGCGTCGCGATCGTACCGCTCGTCCTGAGTGCGTTGCTGGCTTGGGCACTCAGTCAAGAGTTGCTCGCCGTCAGCGACGGATTGCTGCTCCTGATCATCGGCTTGATCATCTGCGGCTTTGCGATCGCCCAATTTTCAATTGCCGCGGCTGCTGGTCTAAATGACGACCGTGAAGATGCCGAGCAGGCGCGACTGCTTCTCACCCGGCGGCTGCAAGAACAAGCCGACGACCTGCAAAAAACGGTGACCCTTCGTACACAGGAGTTGCAGGAGACCAATGCCCGTCTTCAAACCGTGGCGGACTCGAATGCGCTCCTCGCCATGGTGGCCCAACATACCATCAACGGCGTCGTCATTACCGACGCCGATGGTCGCGTTGAGTGGGTCAACGAGGCGTTCACTCGACTGACTGGTTTCAGCCTCGATGAAGCACGCGGTCAAAAGCCCGGCCAATTCCTCCAAGGCCCCGGCACCGATCCGGAAACGGTGGCAAAGATGCGGGACGCCGAACGCAATGGCACCTCCTTTCATGTCGAGGTTCTCAATTTTACCAAGGACCGCAAGCCGTTCTGGCAGTTGGTCGACATGCAGCCGGTACGCGATCGCGACGGCCGCTTGCTTAACTATATCGCGAATCAAACAGACATCACCAGCCAGCGGGCTGACAAACTCCGGCTGGAGCATTTAAATTCCCGGCTGGAACTTGCGACGCAAGCCGCCGAGCTCGGCATCTGGGAATGGGACGCCGCCACGGAACAGACCATCTGGGATGATCGCACCCTCGAAATCCATGGTCTGCGCCGTGAGGAGTACAAAGGGACCGACGAAGACTGGGCCCAACACGTACATCCGCAAGATCGCGTCCCAGCCATGTCCAAACGCAGCGAAACGATCGCCGCGGGCAGAGATCGTTTTGAACACGAGTTTCGGATCATCCGCGCCAACGACGGAGCGGAACGGATTGTGGAAGTTCGGGCGGTGGTGCAACGCGATCCGCAGGGACACCTCGTTCGGATCACCGGAACTGAACGTGACGTTACCGCCAAGCGCGAAGCCACGCGCCAGGCGAAGGCATTGAATGAGCGCCTTCGTCTGGCGCTGCGTTCGTCAAAGTACGGAGTTTGGGAAATCGATCTCGTGAAAGGGCAGCGGTATTGGGACGAGCGAATGTTCGAAATTTACGGCCTTGCGGCCGATCAGTTTGACGGTTCGGAAGAAGCTTGGCGCAACACGTTTCATCCCGAAGACCTCGCTCCCGCGCTCGGCAAAATGGATCGTCTCCTTGCCTCGGGGGAATCGGACTGCGAGTTACAATTTCGAATCATCCGGCCAGACGGCACCGTGCGGCATGTTGAATTCCAAGGACACGTGATTCGAGATGACGCCGGCCAGCCCTTGCGTTTGGTTGGGTTGACCCGGGACCTCACCGAGCAGAAAATGATGGAACAGGCGCTCGATCTGGCCGAACAGCGGTGGCAACTCGCGATCGAGGGCACCAACGACGCGGTCTGGGATTGGGACTTGGAAACCGACACCGTGTTTAATGACGAACGGTGGGGACGGATGCTCGGTTATGAGCATAATGATTTTTCGAATACGAACTCGGCCTGGAAGTCCCTCGCTCACCCGGACGATCTCGCCGCCAACGAAGAGGCCCTGACGGCACATTTCGCCCAGCAGACTCCGTTTTATCAGCACGAGCTCCGGATGCGCGCGCAGGACGGTGGCTGGCGCTGGATCCTCGATCGCGGCCGAGTGGTGCGCCGCGCCCCGGACGGAAGTCCGCTACGCATGGCTGGCACCCATACAGACATCACCGCGCGGAAGCAACTCGAGGAGCGACTTCGGAAAACCGAAGAGCTTGCAAACGAAGTCAGCCGTCTCGCCCAGATTGGCGGCTGGGAAATTGATCTCGTCGCTTCAATGGTCACATGGACCGACGGCACCCGCCGCATTCATGAAGTGGACGATGCCTTTCAACCCACGGTCGAAAACATCTGGAAATTTTTCCCCCCCGAATCGCTCGCCACCGTCCAGGCTGCAATCCGGGACGTCACCCCCACCGCGCCCTCGTTCGACGTGGAGGTCCAACTTTTGAGTGCCCGCGACCGTCGCATCTGGGTTCGCATTCTTGGCCACGGTGAGTTCAGCAATGGGCGTGAGCTGAGCATCCATGGCGCCATTCAGGACGTCACCTCCCGCCATCAAAACGAAGACTCCCGGCGGGAACTTGAGGCCCAATTGTTTCAGGCGCAGAAAATGGAGACGCTCGGCACGCTGGCCGGTGGCATCGCCCATGACTTCAACAATCTCCTTACGGGGATTATTGGTTACCATGAACTCGCCGCCGACTCCATTCCCGAGGACAACCCGGCCCGCGCCTGCCTGCAAGAGGCGCGAAACGCCAGTCTGCGAGCGCGCGAACTCGTTGAGCAGATTCTTACCTTCGGCCGACAAAGCGGTGGGGGTGAGAACGGCCCGATCGATCTTTCGCTCGTGGCCGATGAGGCGCGACGTTTTCTCCGCGCCACGTTGCCCGCCAACATTTCGATCGAAGTCAATTGCGCCCCGCACTGTGGGAATGTTCTGGCCGACGCGACCCAGATTCACCAGGTCATCCTGAACCTCGGTTCGAATGCCGGCCATGCCATGCGCCAAAACGGAGGCGTCCTCAAAATCTCCCTGGAGCCCAGCGAGGTCAGTCCCGATCTTGCGCTCACGCTCGGTGGACCGGCCGCCAAGAGTTACGTGCGTGTCTCCGTCAGCGATACCGGCCACGGCATGGATGAAGCGACCCGTCGGCGAATTTTCGATCCGTTCTTCACCACTAAGAACACGCGCGAAGGCACGGGTTTGGGGTTGGCTGTCGTCCATGGTATCGTCCGATCGCACCGTGGTGCGATCGACGTGGAGAGCACAGTGGGCCGTGGCTCCGTGTTTCATATTTACCTGCCAACCGCGGACGAGAACCCCGTCATGGAGATGGTCTCCGAAGCGGCCCCGCGCGGAACCGGAGAATACATTTGCGTCGTCGATGACGAGGAGGTCGTCGGCAGTTGCACCAAGCTCGTACTGGAGAGCAAAGGCTACCGCTCGCTGATTTTCCCGTCAGCCGAAGCGTGCCTCGCTCAAACCCAGGCCGATGTAAGCCTCTGCGCGGTTCTCGTTACCGATCAGACCATGCCGGGAATGCAGGGCACGGAGCTCGCCGCCGCCATGCGCAAGCTCAACCCCCACCTGCCCGTCGTGATCATGTCAGGGTACTTTTCGAAGATCTCACCCCATGCGCTGGACGAGTTGGGACAAGTCGAGTTACTCGCCAAGCCCTTCACGAGCGATGAACTCGCCCATGCCGTGCATCGGGCGCTCCGATCAACCGCTCGGGCCGTCGAAGCGGACCGGCACTAGGAAAGAAATAAAAACCCCGGGAATCCCATCCGGAAACGTCTTACCCGGCCATGCCGCCCCGCCATGACGGCCGCGCGGTTTCAGATCACTTCCAAGTAACCGGCCAATCGGCACGGACCTTGCGGCAATCGGGCCGCAGGTCCGATGACCTTGCCTGAATTACCCGGCTCAAGTGGGGCGGATTCGCGTAAGGACGTGCTCGATCTGGTGGCGGCCTGCGTTCATAACGCTGAGATTCGCGCAGACTGTTCCGAGCTCGGCCGGGGGAGATCAAGGCGAGCTTGGACTGCGGAAGAGCGTTTTTAACGGCGGTCCGTTTTAGATCGTTCAGCCCTTTTGCCGCCACTCGCCGCTGGCGTCCTGGATCCAAACGCCCGCCTTGCTGTTCGCCGCAATATGCTTCGCCCGGGTGCGTCCGACGGTTTCCGCGTTCGTGCCGGTCTTCGACGCAATCGAGCCATAAACCTGGCCGCGATCCGCATTTTCCGCCGAGATCACCTGCTGGTCGGCCGCCGTCGCCGCACCGCGCGCTTCGAGGTAGCCGCGGTTGGTTTCCCCGACCACCCCACGATCCTTCAACGAATCGATCGATCCCTGGCGTTGCTCCATCCGGGCCCGGATGGCGTTAAGATCCTGCGCCTGCGCCATCGTAGCTGACCCGAGCGCGAGCGCGACGGAGAGAATGACGAGGCGAATAAAAGAAAAGGACTTCATGGCGTTCACGGGTTCGGAACAATAATGGTCGACGACTTCTTGTCCAAATCGCCGAAGAAATCATCCAGGGCGCGGTCAACTTTCACGTTAACGTCAACGGTGATATGGATCGGTTTCACTTCGATCGGTTGAGTTCTGACGCTCAAGCAGCCCCCCATATTCAATAAAAGCGCAGCGAACGAAAGAAGAAGGACTTGGCGTGTCATCGGCGGAGGAACATTGAGCGGTTAGACGCGGCGGAGCAACGAATGTTTCGTCAAGGTTCACCAAAGCGCAGTCGCGAGTCGGTGCCAAACTTGATCAGCGACTCCAGCGGACCGCGCACGTTCACGTTGAGATCAACCGGTGCCCGCAAATTCGGATCGACCGGTCCGCCGACGATCCGCACCACCGCCGTGCGCCCCTGCGCATCGCCGCCCGGAGTAAACGCGACCTCGAGGCGCTCGGCCCGCAGCGGCACTTCGCCGGTTTCGATTTTGCCCAGCCCGGGATAGTATTTGAGCACGGTTTCCGGCAGACTGCTCGAAAGCAGTCCCGGCGTGGGCGCCAATCGCAGATCGGCCGTCTCACCCGCGCGCAAGGCCAGCGACCCACCACCAATCTGCACCCCCGCCTTGGTGCGACGCAGCGTCACCGAGCCATCGACCCGCCCGCGCGCCGAAGCAAGCACATCAGGGAGCAGCGGCAGCAAATGAGCAACGTCAATCCCGATCACGCGCGCAATGACCGAGGCTTCCCGTTGCAGCGTGGAGAAGGTAAATGCCGCCAGCACCACTTCGCCGCCAAAGACTTCGAGGGAGGACTCGTCGACCTGTATCTGCTCACCCGATAC
>CAYVDZ010000266.1:0-7079 GCA_964450575.1 uncultured Opitutus sp. | reverse complement strand
TCGACGGTGTCGAGTGAATCAGCGCCAAGATCGTCGAGGAAAGATGCCGTCGGCGTGATCTGCTCTTCGTTCACGTTGAGCTGATTGACGATGATCTCTTTGACTCGTTGTTCGATGCTTTTTTGGTCAGCCATTTGCGGAAATTTAAGAGGGAAACTTGATCTGCGGAGGCTTCACATCGCCATTCCACCGTCAACGTTAAAAACTTGTCCAGTAATGTAGCCGGCTTCTTCCGAACAAAGATAAGTCGTCATGTTGGCAATATCCGCCGCCTCACCGAATCGCCGAAGCGGGACTGCTTCAAGAATTTTTGCGGACGCTTCCGGGTGGTTGACGAAGTCGGTCGTCATGTCGGTTTTGATGAAGCCAGGAGCCACTGCATTCGACGTAATATTCCGTCCGGCGAACTCGCGCGCCAAGGTCTTTGTGAATCCAATCATGCCCGCCTTCGCCGCTGAATAATTGGCCTGACCGGCATTCCCCATGATGCCGCTGACGGAGGTGATGTTCACGATCCGTCCCCAACGAGCCCGCGTCATCGGCCGTCCAATCAGTTTCGTCCAATGAAAGCAGCTCGTGAGGTTCG
Source organism: uncultured Opitutus sp. (assembly GCA_964450575.1). Taxonomy (GTDB): domain Bacteria; phylum Verrucomicrobiota; class Verrucomicrobiia; order Opitutales; family Opitutaceae; genus ER46. The sequence goes on along the minus strand of CAYVDZ010000266.1, from coordinate 6,493 downwards.
TGGAAATGACGTCGTTCCAATCGGCCTCGCTCATCCGGAACAAAAGTCCATCGCGCGTGATCCCGGCGTTGTTCACGAGGATATCGATGACCGGAAACTCCTTGAGCAGCTCTTCCGAGGCTTTGGCAATGGCGGCCCCATCGGAAACATCGACCGCCATGGCTTTCGCCCTGCCTCCCGCCGCGTTGATGGCGGCCGCCGTGGCGCCGCACGAATCCGCGGATTTGGAGATACAGATCACGGTGACGCCGTGACGAGCGAGCGTCTCAGCGATGGCCTTGCCGATTCCCCGGCCTGCGCCTGTAACCAGCGCGGTACGATTGTTAAATGTGAGCATGAATGATGGTGGAAAACTCGAGGCGAAGAAGAGATTGAAAAAGCAGCGGAGCTGCGAATTCAACCCGCAATCCGCAACACCCCGATCCAAAGCTCAGTAAACGTCGCGCTGGTAGCGGCGTTCCTTCTTCATCTTTTTCACGTAGTCGACCGCATGCGCCTGCCTCATGCCACCCTGCTCGGCAATGATGCCATGCAGCGCGGTATCAACGTCCTTCGCCATGCGTTTCGCGTCACCGCACACATAGAAGTGACCGCCGCCTTCCAACCAGCTCCAGATTTCCCGCGCGTTTTCCCGAATCCGGTCCTGCACGTAAACCTTCAGCAATTGATCGCGGGAGAAGGCCGTATCCAGACGCGTGAGCTGCCCTTTCTCGAGGTACTCCTGCCACTCTCCTTCGTAGAGAAAATCCGTCCCGCGCTTCTGATCTCCGAAAAACAACCAGTTTCGCCCCGTCGCGCCCGACGCCACGCGATCTTGCAGGAAGGCGCGGAAGGGCGCGATGCCGGTACCCGGACCCACCATGATACAATCTTTCTGCCCGTCTTTCGGCGGGCCAAAATGCGAATCGGAAACGAAGACCGGCACCGCCGTCATCCCGACTTTCGCCCGATCCGACAGGAACGACGAACAAACCCCCACCCGCTGGCGATGGTTCGTCTCATACCGCACCACCGCCACAGTCAGGTGGACGTCATTGGGAAAGGCCCGCGACGAGGAAGCGATGGAGTACAACCGCGGCATCAGCTTGCGCAAATGATCAACAAACTCCTGCGGCGTAAGCAGGGCACTCGGAAACTCCGCCAGCAAATCGACGAACTCGCGCTGCTCCAGAAAGCTCGCCAGCACGTCCTTGGATTCCTCCGCCAGCAGTCCGGCAAGCTTAGCCTTTTCATCGGGATTCGTGGCCTTCGCCGCCAAGGTCTCGACGATCCGGCGCGGCGGCTTAGCCAGGGCGACCCGCTCGGTCAGCGCCGTGCGCAGCGGGATCGGCTCGGTGAGTTTCAACTGGGCAGGCGAAACGAGTTCGTCCCCCGAAGCATCCAGGCGACGGAGGATCTCATCGACCTCTTCAGGACGATTGACGGGAAAGATCCCCAGCGAATCGCCCGCCTTGTAACGTAAACCGCTCCCCCGCAGGTCAACCACGAAGTGTCGGGTCTCCTTCGCCGACCCGGGCTTATTCAGCAAGCGATTTTCCGACAGCCGCGCCGGAAAAGGGATGTCTTTGGAATAGGCAGAGACAGGCGCGTCAACGGGGACAGACATGATTTGCCAAGAGTGAAACAATTCCCGGCGCAACATCGCAAGCCGGTTTCACGATGTGCTCCCAGGACACCGCAGCCCCTGCGAGACGGGACCGTTTTTTGCAAACTCCGCACGATGAGATTTCGCCGTGGGTGAGGCGAATTGGCTCTGGGATACGCTCAGGCTTGCAGCGCCAAGCGATTTGACGCCCATTGACTCCATGGCATCCGCCGAAACAGTCCGAGTGCAGAAATTCATTGCCGATGCGGGCGTATGCTCGCGCCGATCGGCGGAGGCCTTGATTACGCAGGGAGAAGTCTGGGTTAACAGCAAAGTCGCCACCCCGGGACAGAAGATCACGCCCGGAGTCGACAAGGTCACCGTGAGCGGGAAAGCCGTGCGCGTCACGGTTCAGCCCCGCATCACCGTCGCGGTCCACAAGCCTCGCGGGCTGGTTTGCTCCAATGACGATCCGCATCACGCCGCCACCATTTTTGAGCTCCTGCCGCGCGAGTTGAGCAAGTTTCGCTTTTTCTGCGCCGGCCGCCTGGACCTCGATAGTGAAGGCCTGGTTATCCTCACGACCGATGGTGACCTCGCCAACCGCCTGATGCATCCTTCGCGACTGGTGGTGAAGCGCTATCACGTCATGCTCAAAGCTCCTTTCCCTTCCTCGCGGCTCCCGCAACTCGTCCGGGGCGTCACCATTGAAGGCGAGCGACTCAAAGTCGAGCGCGCCGCGCTGATCAACGCCGACGCCAGCAAGTCAGCGACCGACCTCGACGTTCACATGCATCATGGAAAAAAACGGGAGATCCGGCTGCTGTTTACGAGCCTCGGGTTTGAGGTGAGGCGGCTGCGTCGCTATCAGATCGGCACGCTTCAGCTCAAAGGAATCCCATTGCGCGCCGGCAAAATCCTTTCCACAAGAGAAATTCAAGCGCTCTTCCGTAATCCGAAGACGCCCTCCGCTCCGTTCGAGGCTTTCGCGCGTGCCGCAGCCCCGACATCTCCCGCACCCGCTCGTTCTCGTTCTACTGTCGCCGATGAAGACTAAACTCCTCTGCTTTGCCGCCACGCTGCTCGCCAGCCTATCCGCGCTCACTGCCGCCCCTCTCAGTGTCACCACCGCGGTGCACACCAAGCCAGACTCCGCGTCACCCGCGATCACGTTTCTCAAGGCCGGGACGGAGCCCGTGGCCGCGATGGATCCTCCGAGCGGCGCGCCGTCCGGATGGATGGCCGTCGAACTGCCTGGGCCCTTCGAAGGCTACGTCCAAAACAAGGATCTCTCCAAGAGCCTGGACGTGAAACCAGGAGCCTCGATCCATGTTGCGCCCAAGCTCGATGCCGGCATTCTGGCGGTGGCCGCCAAGGGCGACAAAGCAAGCATCACCGGCCTCCGCGGGAAATGGACCCAGATCAGCCTCGAAAAGAACCTCGTCGGCTACATCAAAGTCGGCAGCGCAAACATGCCGTTTCCGTCCCCATCGACCACCGTCGCCAGCACGAGCACCGGCAACACGCCACGCTCGGGGAGTTCGGCGACGGCTTCAACGGGACCCAGCGCATCCGCGGCGCCGGCACCGCAACCGGTTTATGGCAGCACTAGCGGCCCGGGACAAGCCGCCCCGATGGTTAACCGGGGCGATGGTGGCGCGACCGCCTTGCCACGCCAGTTTGCTGGACGATTCGTCTCCACTCGCCGCGCGTTTACTCCCCGCCGGCCTTATGATTATGCCCTCACTGACGATGGCGGCCGCCGCTACGCGTATCTCGACGTGTCCAAGCTCCTGTTGACGGAACAGATCGAAAAGTATATCGACCATCAGGTGGTGGTCTTTGGCGCGGCGAAAACCGTGCCGGACAGCAAGGACATCGTCATCACGGTCGAGACCTTGCAACTCAATTAAGCACGTAACCCGGCCCGACATTTGAGCCACAAGTCGACCGTCGCGCCCGCCACCCGGGGGTGCCTCGTCGACCCAGCGGTTCCCTCATTTCCATGGAATTGATCGACGGAAACCAAATCGCCGCAGGCATCATCGCGGAGCTCAAAGCCGAAGTCTCCACCTTCTCCGGCCGGAAACCCTGCATCGCCTTGGTGCGGGTCGGCGAGGACCCGGCGTCCGTCTCCTATGTGAAGAAAAAGGAGAAGACCGCAGAGGAGATCGGCGTGACCAGCCGCATCATCCTTCCTCCGATCACGATCTCGCAGGACGAGTTGTTTGCGCTCATCGATGACCTGAACGCCGATCCCACGGTCGACGGTATTCTCGTGCAGTCGCCCTTGCCGAAGCACATCGACGAGGTGGCGGTGTTTCGCCGCGTCAATCCGGACAAAGACGTGGACGGCTTCAACACGCTCAACCTCGGCAAGGTCGCCCAGGAGGATGACACCGGTTTCGTCGCCTGTACGCCCGCTGGAATCATGGAGTTACTCGCTCGCAGCGGCGTCGACCTCAAAGGCAAACACGTGGTCGTCCTCGGTCGTTCCCTGATCGTGGGGAAACCAGTAGCCCTCCTCGCGCTGCAGAAAAAAGCGGGCGCCAACGCGACCGTCACCATTTGCCACTCGGCCACCGCGAATCTATCCGCCATCACCCGCCAAGCCGACGTTCTGATTGCGGCGATCGGCCGCGCCGAATTTGTCACCGCCGATATGGTGAAACCCGGCGTAGTGGTTATCGACGTCGGAATCAATCGCGTGGCCGACGCAACGAGGAAGACGGGCTACCGCCTCACGGGCGACGTGCAGTTCGCGACCGTCTCGCCGCTCTGTGAAAAGATCACCCCCGTTCCCGGGGGAGTCGGGCCGATGACCGTCGCCATGCTGATGAAAAATACGGTCAAGGCGTTCCGGCGTGAACACCTACGATAGCTTGATTCCGGGCGGCAAATCGGTCTTACCTCAAAACCAATGGCTGCCCCTTCCATCCTGGTCGTCGATGACCAACCCATCAACGTGCAGTTATTACGGCGCAAGCTCGAGCGTGAGGGCATTCGGGTTGTCTCCGCCTACAGCGGCAGCGAGGCGTTGGAGCTGGTCCAACAGAACAAGCCCGATCTGATCCTGCTCGATGTCATGATGCCCGATATGGACGGCATCGAAGTCTGCGAACGACTCCAAGCGAACGAGGATCTCCGCGGAATTCCCGTTATCTTCATCACCGCCCAGACGACCAAGGAGAGTAAACTCGAGGGACTGAACGTGGGCGCGGTGGATTACATCACCAAGCCGATTGACCTCGATGAAACCCTGGCGCGGGTCCAGACCCAGTTGCGGTTTGTGGCGATCAATCGGCAGGTCCTTGACTTGACGCGGCGGCTCGAGGAATCCCGCAAAGCCGCTACAATCGGCGCGGTCACCCAAGGTATCGCGCACAACTTGAACAATCTTCTCGGCGTCGTGATCGGATATCTCGATCTCGTGAAAGCATATCACGATCAACCCGAACAGGTGAAGAAAAACGTCCATCACGTCGAAGACGCCGTGCAGCGGATCGTCGCCATCATCAAACAGCTAAGCACACTCGTCGTGAAATCGCGGCCGCCTCTGATTAAAGCCGGACTGCAAAAACTCCTGGACGGAGGCGTAGCGCGGTTCCGTCAGGAATACCGAATCGATGCACCGATCACGATTACCAATCCCCTCGGCGACCAACCGCTCGAGACCAATTACGAGATCCTTGAAGACGTCATCGCCAAGGTGCTGATCAACGCGTGGGAGTCCTATCCTGATGAGTCCGGCTCCACCCGGCCCATCTCGCTCCAGACCCGTCTGATCGAAAAACGGGAAGACGGCAAAATGGTGGAGATCCGAATCCTGGACCACGGTCGGGGGATCGACGGCGAGATCCGCGACAAAATGTTTGAACCCTTCGTCAGTACAAAAAACACGGTGGGCGTGGGAATGGGGCTCACCGTGGCCCGGCATGCGCTGCGTAATCTCGGCGGGGAAGTGGTGATGACCGACACCCCGGGCGGAGGCGCGACCGCAGTGTTGCTTCATCCGCTGGAGAAGCGGGTCCGGAAGCAAGGCCCCACTGATTAACCTGGAAAATGCAGTTGAAACCACAGAATCGGTTCCTCGCTGTTTCCGGTGAGCACAGAAGAATGAACAGAAGATAACGGAGGAAACGAAGATCGCATCTTCCTGTCGCACACCTTCGTTTTCTTGGTTACCTTCTGTTCAATTCCGATGCGCGCCTTCCTCGCGTTTATCCACTGAAAGGTGCGAAGAACCAAAGATTCCACCGATGAGCACCGATTACCGCGGCATTATAACGTACAGTCCCTTCACCTTGCGGGTGAATTGCGGCCAGGTGCCTCTTCATCAGTAAGCCTCTGTAGCCGTGCTCATCAGTGTAATCTGTGGTTAAAAAAACTGCTGAATTTAGGATTATGCCGCCACCTTATTCCAAGGTATCCCTTTTCTGATTACGCCCGCTTCGCTCATGCCCAAAATCGCATTCCTTGGCGCCGGCAACATGGCTTCCGCCGTGGCCGAAGGCTTGATTGCCTCAAACGCTGTTCCCGCGAGCGCTCTCATCTGCTTTAGCGGATCCGGACGGACGGCCGCTGCCCTCGCGGCCCGGAGCGGTATCCGGCAAGCGGAGACGCTGCCGGACTTGCTGGCGGACGCGGACACCGTGGTGGTCGCTTTCAAACCGCAGCACCTTGCAAACGGGGACGCCCGGCTCGCTGAACTCACCGAAGGCAAGCTGGTCGTATCGGTGCTCGCTGGAAAGCGATTGAGTTCGCTCGCCAAGGTCTTTCCCCGCGCCCGCAATCTCGTGCGAACGATGCCCAACCCCCCCGGCCAGATCGGAGCGGGAATCACCGCCTGGTGTTCCAGCCAGCCGTTGTCCGAGGGAGACCGCGCCACCCTGGACGCGCTGCTAAAGG
>CAYVDZ010000265.1:6475-7105 GCA_964450575.1 uncultured Opitutus sp. | reverse complement strand
CTCAAGGATCCCAAGAAGTTCACCAAGATGGGCGGACGCATTCCGAAGGGCATTCTGATGGTCGGTCCTCCCGGTACCGGTAAGACCTTGCTCGCGAAGGCGGTCGCCGGTGAGGCTGAGGTTCCGTTTTTCAGTATTTCCGGTTCGGACTTCGTTGAGATGTTCGTAGGCGTCGGCGCCAGCCGCGTCCGTGACATGTTCGAACAGGGACGCAAGAGCGCGCCCTGTCTTATCTTTATCGATGAAATCGACGCGGTGGGGCGTCAACGTGGCGCCGGTGTCGGCGGCGGTAACGACGAACGGGAGCAGACCTTGAACTCGCTGTTGGTGGAGATGGACGGTTTCGACACCACGGAGGGCGTGATCATCATCGCGGCGACCAATCGTCCTGATGTGCTGGACAGCGCTCTGTTGCGCCCCGGCCGTTTCGATCGTCAGATTTACGTCGATCTTCCCGATTTGAACGGTCGCGACCAAATCCTGCGCGTCCATGCCAAGCGGGTTTCCCTGGCTGAGAACGTTGACCTTCAGGTCATCGCGCGCGGTACGCCCGGCCTTTCCGGAGCGGAACTCGCCAATCTTCTCAACGAAGCGGCTCTTCTGGCTGCCCGCCGCGGCAAGAAGAAGGTC
>CAYVDZ010000265.1:0-6465 GCA_964450575.1 uncultured Opitutus sp. | reverse complement strand
AGGTCGAGATGATCGACGTCGATGACGCGCGCGAAAAGGTGCAATTCGGTCGCGAGCGCCGGCGTCTCATGGACGACGAAGAGAAGAAACTCACGGCGTATCATGAAGCTGGACACGCGCTGATCCAGGCGGTGCTCGATGACGGGCACATGCCGGTGCACAAGGTCACGATCATCCCCCGTGGCCGCAGTCTCGGCAGCACGATGTTTATCCCTAAGAAGGATATTCTTACTCACGCCAAGAAGCGGATGTTGAGTCAGATCGCGATGGGCTTGGGTGGGCGGATTGCCGAAGAGCAAGTACTCGGAGATATTTCCAGCGGTGCCGCGGGTGACATCAAGCAGATCACCAAGATTGCACGTCACATGGTGTGCGATTGGGGCATGAGCCCGTTGGGTCCAGTCGCCTTCGGCGATAATCACGACACGGTCTTTTTGGGGCGCGACATCACGCGCAGCGAAAACATTTCCGAGGAAACCGCGCGCAAGATCGATGAGGAGATTCATCGCATCATCGACACCGAATATACGCGGGCGAAAAAGATCCTCCTCGAGCATCGGTCGGCCCTCGACAAAATTGCCGAGGCGCTGCTGGAGCACGAGACCATCGACGGAAAACATGTGCTGGAGATCCTTCACTTCGGTGAAATTCGTTCTCCGATTGTGCCCAGCTTCGCCGCCACTGAAAGCAAGGCGGCGGGGGGCAAGAAGGCCCCCGAAAAGGCTCCCGAGCCAGAGCCTATGGGACCGGCGACCGCACCGACTCCGGCCTAAGGGACTCGGTCAGAAATAAACGCTCAAATCTACTTGGGCTTGAGTCGCGATCCGGCGTTGCTGGCTCAGTCACCGATCGGAGATAGGCTCCGTCGCCAGCGCCTTGGCTGGCGACCCAATCCCGGCGCAGCTCTGCGCGTTTATTTCTAACCAAGTCCCTAAGCCGCCGCACAGTCCGTCTTGCTTCTTTCAAGGCGGACATTCGGTCCGCCTTTTTCTGCCACCGACAAGCGGCGCCGTCCGGGAACTGGCATTAGGTTCAGAAAGTTCCTCGATGGAGACGATTCCAAACGCAGTGGCACCCGATGGAGCATCGGTATCGAACGGACGAGAAAAACAGAATTTTTTCTGACGTGGCGTCGTCTTCTCTTGGTGTCTTACTGCGAATCCTTGGTGATGAATAAGGCGACTCAGATCACAGAAATCGCGTCCGTGCGCTTGGTGGGTGAAGGCGCCGTGATGACGGTGTGGAACAGCCTGCCCGAGGCCTTTCTGGTCGGCTGGGCGCAGTATCTCGATGACCGGAGGTTCTTTTTCTTTGCGGCCAACGGCGATGGAGCCGCCGATGCCCACGTCCTTGAGTTCGATGCGTCGCAATCGGATCAGGATGCTGTTCGATTCTTCCTTGCGGGAAAATTGGTTGGGCACCTTACCTCCGTGGAACACGCGGACGTGACGGACCGGGAAGACTATCAGGTAGGGTGGCAAATCTGGCAGGCTGTTGCCCCCATGAAGGAATCCCTCATCGATCGGCTCGTAAGCGAACTCGATTCCGAGTGATACGCCTAGTGGCCGGCGGAACGGTTTTGGGCGACCGAGCCGAAATTTCATTTCTAAAATGAGCCCCGCCCATCACAGGATGGAGCGCATCACGGTGCTCAGCTTTGCTTCCGATTGGCCGCAGTCTGTCGTCGATTGGGCGAACCGGGTGCTGACAAGGATTTTGCCCCTTGTGCGAATCGGCGCCACGGCATTTCGCGAAGCTGCGTCTTTGGGATTTTCCGTCCGGTGACTTCGCATCGTCCGTACTCCCTGCTCCGAATGCGTTTAAGTGCGTGGTCGATTTCCTGGAGCGCTTCCGCCGGATTGGCCGGTAGCGCGCGGATAAGTTCCCGATCATAGAGTTCGTCCGAGAAATCCTCGGCGTGAAGGCTCGGTGGCTCCATGGCGGCAGTCGATTCCCGCAGTCGGTCGCCCACGCCTCCTGTCAGGTGATCGCGGAGCGTCAGCAAAGTGCGGTAATGCCAAGCCCATTCTTCCATGCCTTGGCTGGGCTTGGGATGGGCGCTTAAACCAGGACGCTTTGGGTGCCGGGAGATGGGTTTCACGCGAGGCAGGCTTTGATGTTAAAAGGACCGAGCGCGCAACGGATCCGCAAGATCGCGCGAACGTTCCATGCCGGTAGTATACGTCCATTCCTATTTTGCCCTCGGCGTAACTTGGCATTCATAGCGCACATCTTGGTTGCAGCGCGCCTTCCCGCGGTGTTCGAGATCGAGGTCGGGCTCCGCGGCGTGGCACTATTCGGAGACGGAATACCAATTCAGGCCAGCAGAGTCGCTGAGACGGACTGCTGTTTAAATTACCCCAGCGGTAATAGCAAAAGGGATTCCGTTAAGCACTTGTAACGAAAATCAATCGGCGGCGCGGGCTTGGCTTTGGGCGTGCGTAGCCTCCCAAAGGGGTGTGCTGCTCAGAGCAGGGCTATTCCGCACGTACGCGGGGAAGCGAGGTACCGTCCGTCGTGAGAGGGGAAAGTGTCGGACCCGGATGGCGGTTCCTTACCAAAAATTGGCTGTTCGCTACAATATTTCTCCCGCGGTTACGGAGTATTCTTTATCCCAATGATCCGGCTTTTTCGGATCAGTCCCCCTTGCTTGCGTTGATCCGACTGGGTTTACTGCGAGTAGAACCCCTCGTTTTACCCCGTCCGCTTTTCGTCAGGGATCTCGTCGCGGGATCCCGCTCTTACCCATTTATGATACACCGCCCACTCGCTACTCGGCTTGGCGCTGGCTTGGCCGGCCTGGCGTTTCTCTCCACGGTGGGCTTGCGCGCGCAAGCAATCGTGCCGCCTAAACCTGATCAGGAGGCAGTGGTCGAACTGAGCCCTTTTACTGTCAATACGAGCAGCGACGTTGGCTATGTTGCGGAGAACACCCTGGCCGGCAGTCGTTTGAACACCCGACTGCGTGACACCGCGAGTTCAGTCTCGGTGTTTACGAAGGAGTTTCTCGACGATGCCGGAATCACGGACCTCAAGGAACTGCTCGAATACTCGGTGAATTCCGAGATGGATACAAATTCGCAGGGGGCGAGTTCGGAGCAAAATCGAATCATCGGCGGGCATGCCTTGAACGCGGGCATCCAAATCCGCGGGCTCATTGCCAGTCAGGGCATGGATTATTTTACGAGCATCACGCCGGGAGATCCGTACCGGGTGGGGCGGTACGAGGACAGCCGGGGACCGAATAGCATATTGTTCGGCATTGGGGCACCCGGCGGGTTGTTGAACCAATCTTCCAAGATCGCCGTCACTCACCGCGATAGTGCGAACATCCGGTATGGTTTTGGTTCCTTTGATCGGAGTCGGTTCGAGGTCGACGCGAACAAGGTTTTGGTGAAAGGAAAACTGGCGATCGCGGTTGCGGCGCTCGATCAGGAGAATGGAGGCTGGCGCGACTTCGATTATCAGGACAAGGAGCGGATTTTTGGATCGATGATCTGGCGACCCAAGTCATTCCTGACGTTGACCGTCATGGGAGAAACCGGCCGTGACACCAATGCGGTGATTCGTTCGTTCTCGGAGGTGGAGCAGGTGCTCGCCTGGTATGATAATCGCGAAGCGCGCGGGGTGGCCGCGGTCACGGTGGCGCCCGGCACGGGTTTGCCCACCGCCGCGCAGCAAGCCCTCGGGATCATCGGTCGGGATGGGACGCGCGGAGGCCTGAATCGGCGGGTTACTTATATTGAGAATGACGGCACGCTTTTTGATGCCATCGGCACGTATCTCACCGGGAGCTATAATACTGCTGTCGTGCGGGCTCCGGACGGAACGTCGGGTGTCACGGCGTCGGCCTTGCGCATTTACGATCCGGAATTTTATCCACTTAACGGCAATGCACCCGGTCCGGGAATGTTCCGCGATCAGACCCTGAAGAATTTCACCGCCTCGATGGACTGGCAGCCAACGCGAAACCTGATTTTCAACCTGGCTCACAATTATCAGCAGACCAACGCGGTGGTTAACCTGATGAATGGCAATAGTCCCATTCTCCGCGGCGACCCGAATCGCACGCTCGGGATTGCGGGTCCGACGAATCCTTACGCAGGTCAGCTTTATTTCGATGGCAACTGGACTCGCGATATTCATTACGGACATAGTCGAGAGACCCGGCTTTCGGCCTCCTATACGCTTGAAACAAAATGGAAATGGTTAGGACGTCACCGCCTTGCGGGCTTGGTTTCCCGAACCGATGTCTTGGATCAGCGCGCCAATTCCTGGCTGGTGATGGCGGGGCGTCCCTTCCATGCGGTGCCGAGCCAGGTAAACAACCGGATCAGTGTTCGAAATTATCTCACCGAGGGTGATACCGGCACCTATCGGGCGGGCGACTGGCAGAAGCTGCCAACTTCGATCACCGTTGGTAACCAGACTTACACTACAGCGTATGCGAATGTGCAGGCCGGTGGCGCTGATAATGGCGGCATGATGCAGGAGATGGATTCGCGGTTGATCGCAGTGCAGAGCTATTTCCTGAGCGGCCGGTTGGTTTCGACGTTCGGCTACCGGAAGGATATCGTCGAGAATCTCCAGCTCGGCTATTATCAAGATCCCATTCGAGGAGACGTGGTGGATCGTGACCGTTCCAAAGGCGTGCTCAACAATATGGAGGGGCAGACGCGGACCGCCGGATTGGTGTTTCACGTCAGCGACTGGATGTCCTTTATTGCCAATCGATCATCCAATGTCGGCATTCCGCCGCTTGCCCGCACCGTCTTTCCCGAGGGGAAGCTCGCGCCGCTGTCCACGGGAGAAGGCGAAGACTATGGGCTCGGTTTCGATTTGCTCGAGGGCCGCCTGAATGCGCGGGTGGTCTATTTCACGGGGAGCGAGAAAGGTCGTGTGACGGCGCCCGTCGCAGGCGCGCTGGCGAACCGCAACATCCGAGTCATGGAAGCGTTGGGCGGCGTGCTCGTCGGAGCGGGGCTGCCGTTCTCGGCCTCGGAATGGGAAACGGTCCGACGGACCTATTCGCCACCGGTTTCATCGATTTCGTCGGACTTTGACACGGAAGGTTACGAGGCGCGCGTCACGGCAAACCTGACCTCGAGCTGGCGCTTCGTCGGCAATTACTCTTATACGGATTCGAGGCGTAGCAATCTGGCGGTGGAGGCCAATAATTGGTACGGCTTAAAACCGGATGGCGACGTGCTCCTGGTGCAAGGCGTCACTCAAAATGCGGCAGGCACCTACCTCATCGACCCGGGTGCATACTCGCCCGATGGCACCGTCGCGAAATGGATCGAGTTGGGAAATCTGAACCCTGCCGCGAATCTCTCAACGTTGACCACGTCGACGGGCGACACGGTTGCCCAGGAAATATTCGATACCGTGGATACGCTGAATAACGAACGCCAGAATCAGCTCAAGCGGTGGGGCGTGCGGCCGCACAAGATCAGTTTGTTCACCGCCTACGATTTCAAGCGGGCCGCGCTGACCGGGCTAACCGTGGGTGGCGGCTGGCGCTGGAGGAGCGCGAATATCATTGGCTCCAATTCGGCAGGCGGGGAAATTTCAGGGAAGGTTATCACGGCCGCGGATTTCATGACGGCCTACACCCGCAAGTTTAAGCGACTGCCGGGGAGGGTTCGGTTCCAAATGAATATATCGAACCTCTTTGATCGTACCGATATCATACCGGCGAGACTGGCCATTTCCGCCGCTGCCCCCGATGGCTTCGAGATACCAGGTGGCCGGGGCGTCGCTTATAGCCGCTATGATCTGGTGGCTCCGCGGGAGATTCGTTTCACGACGACGTATTCTTTCTAGGCCAACCGGTATTGAATTTATCCTCAGCTAAGCTAACCAAACCAAACCAAACCAAACCCACCATGACTCGAAAAACCCCCCTCGCATTTATCGGCAGCTGGCTCGCGCTGGCGCTTGCCCCGGGAACAATTACGTCCGCCGCTGAACCGACCTCAGCCACGGCGGCCACGGGCGTCCTCACCGGTACGATTAGCAACTCGGCGACGGGCAACTTGCTCGAAGGTGCGCGCGTTGAGATTCCTATCCTGGGGTTGGCGGCTTTGACCGACAACACGGGTCGATTCCTCCTCACCGGGGTGCCGGCGGGAACGCACGAAGTGCTGGTGTCCTATATTGGACTCGACTCCGTTCGGCGCGAAACGGGTGTCGCTGCCGGTCAGCGGATGACTCAGGATTTCGATCTCACCACCGGCATTTATAAGATGCAGCAGTTCAAAGTCGTCGGTGAACGCGAAGGCGACGCCTCGGCGATCACCGCGCAGCGCAATTCCGAGAATCTCAAGAATATCGCGTCGATGGATTCCTTCGGCAATCTGCCGAATATGAATGCCGGCGAGGTGGCGATTCGCCTGCCCGGCATATATGGCGAACTCGATGCGGGCGGTAACCTCTCGGGCTTCAACGTCCGGGGCATGGGGC
>CAYVDZ010000264.1:3716-7140 GCA_964450575.1 uncultured Opitutus sp. | reverse complement strand
GGCCTGCTGAAGTCGGCCATCCGCGACAACGACCCGGTGTTCTTTCTCGAAAACACGATGCTCTACGGAGACAAGGGCGAAGTTCCGGCGGATGAGTACGTCATTCCGCTCGGAAAAGCGGACGTGAAACGCGTAGGTACCGATCTTACGATCGTCACCTACGGTCGCTCGGTCCACCACTCGCTTGCGGCAGCGGCCGTTTTGGAAAAGGAGCACGATATCTCGGTCGAGGTCGTCGACCTCCGTTCGATCCGTCCGCTCGACATCGACACCGTCCTCGCCTCCGTGGCGAAAACGCATCGGGTGCTGATCGTCGAAGAGCAGAAGCCCTTCTGCTCGGTCGGCTCGCAACTCGCCTATATGATTCAGCGCGAGGCCTTCGATGAACTCGATGGTCCGATCCATCGCCTCGCAACGATCGATGCGCCGGCGATCTACAGTCCACCGGTCGAGGCTGAACAGCTCCCGAATCCGCAGCGCATCCTCAAAGCCGCGCTGGCCGCGATGAGCTGAAAAGAAGAAACGTGAGAAAGTAGAAAGAAGAAACCCGGCATCAACCTTTCTTCTTCCCCTATTTTCCATCTTTCTTCTTTTCCGCGGGTTTCTTCTTTCCAGCTTTCCACCTTTTTTCTTTCCCTCCGACTATGGCCAACATCATCGAAATGCCGAAACTCAGCGATACCATGACCGTGGGTACACTGTTGAAGTGGCTGAAGAAAGAAGGCGATGTCGTGAAATCCGGAGACATGCTCGCGGAGGTTGAGACGGACAAGGCGACGATGGAGCTGGAGAGCTTTTTCGACGGCACCTTGTTGAAGATTTTTGCCGAGAACGGCTCCCAGGTCGAACTCGGTGCTCCCCTCTGCGCCATCGGAAAACCCGGGGAGAAGGTCGACGCACCCGCGGCCAGCCCCAAGGCCGGGGCCGCCGCCGAGGCGACCGGGGAACCGAAAACGCAGGACAAGGAAGAGGCTGGCAACCCCAAGGCGGCCAAAAACGAACCCGAGGCGCAACCCGCCGCTGAGACCCCGGCCCCGAAAGCCGCTCCGGCGCAGCCCAGCCCGACTGTCGCGCCCGCCGCTTCCCAGCCAGCGAGTCGCGCCGAGGGAGAACGCGTTAAAATTTCCCCGTTGGCCCGCAAACTCGCGGACGAGAAAGGCATTGATCCCGCCCGCGTTCAAGGAAGTGGCCCCGGCGGTCGGATCGTTCGCGCCGATGTCCTGGCGGCCGAGAAAAACGGAGTCATGAAAGCCGCCGCTCCCGCGGCGGGTGCCAAACCAGGCGCGGCCGCCCTGCCTTCCGGTTCCAGTCATTTCGCCAAGGGCGCCATCCAGGAAGAGCGCACTGTTCCCGTTTCGAACATGCGCGGCGCGATCGCCCGCCGCCTGCTCGAGTCGAAGACTCAGATTCCGCATTTCTATGTGGAGATCGACATCGATGCGTCCGCGTTGCTCACCCTCCGGGAACAGCTCAACTCCGGTCTCGAAAAGGAAGGCGTTAAACTCTCCGTCAACGACTTCATCCTGAAGGGCTGCGCCGAGGCGTTGCGCCGCGTACCCCAGGTGAACGGCTCCTGGGAAGGCGACAAGATCCGCTATTTCGCCGCGGCTCACGTCTCCTTTGCGGTCGCGATTGAGGATGGTTTGATCACTCCGGTGATTCGTGACACCCACCTGAAGAGCGTTTTTCAAATCAGCGGCGAAGCGAAGTCCCTCGGCAAGATGGCCAAGGAAAAGAAGCTCAAACCCGATCAGTTTACGGGGGGCACCTTCTGCGTTTCCAATCTCGGTATGATGGGCATTCCCAAGTTCTCGGCCATCATCAACCCGCCGAATGCGGCGATCCTGGCCGTCGGCACCACCGTTAAAAAACCAGTGGTGAAGAACGATCAGATCGTGATCGGTCACGTCATGACGCTCACCCTCTCGTGCGATCATCGCGTGGTGGATGGCGCCGTCGGAGCTCAGTACCTCAACGCCCTGAAGACCTTGCTCGAGAGCCCCGCCCTCCTGCTCGTCTAAGCATTGAGGGCTTCGCGCTCGGGGTACGAAAACCTGAGAGGGACGAACGGTGGAGGGTTGAGTAGAGTAGAGAGAGCAGCGCCACGGTTGCCCGTCACGCTGCTCTCTCTATTCTACATCCAACTGTGGATTCCAGGTTCACTTGCCTGGGTGGTCGTCCGGCGGACGGATCCATCCAACCCGATTCTCACCCCCTCCGGATCCACCCGGTCGCCGCGAATCAGAATCGCGTGTCAGCCTTGGCGTGGATCCACCGCCGCCAGCTCGATACAGAACGTGGTTCCAGTCCCTTCGATTGACTCAAGACTGATCGTTCCATTCATGCGTTGGACCGCCCGTCGCACGATTGCCAATCCCACGCCAGTCCCTTCATAGACGGCACCGACATGCAGCCGTTCGAACATGTCGAAGACGCGGCCGAGGCTGTCAGACGGGATTCCGATACCGTTATCACGGAAGAGCACACGAATCCGCCCATCGCGCGGTTCAGTCCAAATTCGGACCTGCGGTACCTGGCCGGGCTTCACGAACTTCACGGCGTTGCCGAGCAAGTTGGTGACGCATTGCGTGAGGTACGCGACGTTGCCCATGACGGGAGCAAGGGTCCCTTCGATGGTGATTTCGGCATGTGGGGGCTGAAACCCGGGGTGCTCCCGCCGGAGGTCGGAAACGAGCGCATGCAAATCCACGGGGAGAATCTCCACCCGGGTTTTCGAAACCCGGGTATAGGCGAGCAGATCGGAAATCAGCTGATCGAGCCGAGAAACCGCCCGTTGCACGCGCCGGAGATAATCCTTCTCGCCCTCGGTCAAACGATCCGCCGCCTCCTCCAGCGCCAGCTCGGTGAAACCGCGAATGCTGCGCAAGGGCGCCCGCAAGTCATGGGAAACTGAATACGAGAAGGCCTCCAGCTCCTGCACCGCCTCATTGAGCTCGAGCGTGCGTTGCTGCACCCGGCTTTCGAGTTCCTCCTCCGTCAATTTCCACTCCGTGAGATCGCGCATGATTTTCGCGTAGCCACGGATGAGGCCGTCGGCATTGCGCAAGACCACGGTGTGACCACTCGCCCAAAACCGCGTGCCGTCCTTGCGGACATACCAGCGCTCTTCGAGGGCGGAACCCGTTTCCCGCGCGTTCGCCAACTCATCTTGCGGCGTATCGCGCGCCTGGTCCTCCAAGGTGTAAAGCCGGCTGATCGGCATGCCGACCGCCTCGTGTTCACCATAGCCCAGGATGCGTTCGGCTCCTTCGTTCCACGATGCCACGGCCTCGTCGGGATCGAGCAGGATGATCGCGTAGTCGCGAGCGGCCGCCACCAACAGCCGGAACCGCTCTTCCGCTTCCAGACTGATCCGTTCGGCGCGCCGCCTCCGGTGTTGTTGAGCGTCGCACTGCCGCCCGTC
>CAYVDZ010000264.1:1302-3706 GCA_964450575.1 uncultured Opitutus sp. | reverse complement strand
CGCGCCGCCTTTCTTCGATTTCTTTTTGCGCTTCCTCGTGCAGCAACGCGTTATCCACCGCCAACCGCACGCGCGTCGAGATTTCGTCGGCCAGACTACGATGCTGATCCGTAAAATGCCGTCCGCTGACCGTTGATGCCCCCAAAGTCAGAACCCCCCAGATTTTACCCCGAACTACGATGGGAATGTGGAGGCCGGAGCAAATCCGCAGCTCCCGCACGAACTCGCGATGATCGACATCATCGCTCAACCGTTCCAAATCCGCAAGGGTTGCGTCTTGCGTCATCACTACCAACCCCGATCGAGCCGCCAGGGCGATGTTATGCGTCCCGTTCAGCCTCACCGTCACCGTGTGCAGCGCTTTGATCAGCTTGCGCTCCAGGGCATCGTCAGCATGCGTCGCCGCTGCCACCACGAGTCCTTCATCGTTCACCCGCCACAAGATCGCGAGGTCGGCCACACGTGGCACTGCCAGATGAACGATACCGCGCGCCGTCGCTTCGTAGTTAAGAGAAGAAACCATCAGCTTGCCGCAGTCGGCGACAAACCGCGCAGACTCTTCCGCCCGTTTCAGGGAGGTAAGATCGGAGATCAGGGAATAAAACCCATTCAGCTCACCCGAGCGGTTCCGATGCGGCACAAAGTACGTCGAAAGGTACCGCATGCCGATCCGTCCGAAGTGATGCCAGCGCTCGAAGGCCACCGACTCGCCCCGTATCGCCCGCTGCACATACGGTTCAATTTCAGCATAGGATTCCGCGCCCAGCACCTCCGTCAGCGGACGGCCCAGCATCGCCCGCGGGTCCAGCCCAAACCACTCTTGATACCGCCGGTTGGACAACCGAAACACGCCGTCGCGATCAATGAAGGAAACGACGGCCGGGACCGCTTCGATCAGCAAGGTGAGTTCGCCTTCCCGTTCGCGCGTGACGGCTTCGCTCCGCTCCGCGCGCTTTCGTTCCATGGACTCACGACGCAACAGCAGTGACACCCCGGTGCTGGCGGTGAGCCCGATTAGAAACAACAGCCAGGGGGAGATCAGCCCGGTGGGTGCGGTGGAATAGACGAGCGTCCACGTTTGATCCACCACGCTTACCGTTCGCAACCGGGTGATCGATGATTTAGCCGGCTCATTATCCAAGGCTGTGGTTGCATAAAATAGTGCGCTCTCCAGCGGCTCCAGTCCGCTGTAAACGGCGAGGCCGATACTGGCATCCAAGCCGGCCCGCTGCTTTACCGATTCGAACAAATCGGTGGCCCGGAAGGGCGCGAACACGTAGCCTTGAAGCCGTTCAATCCGTTCGGGCTCCGTTCGGGGCCGGTGTCCCCCTCCGTAAAACGGAGCGTAAAGCAGGAACCCTCGCTGCTTCTCCGCATCGACTTCCTGCACCAGAGTGACCGGTCCCGTCGCGGCCGGGTCTCCCGTACGGCGCGCCCGCTGCATCGCGTCCTGGCGCACGGGCTCTGTCGCCATATCGTAGCCGAGCGTGGCCTGGTTTCGAGCATGTTGAGGCTCGAGAAAATAGATGGTGTGGTACTCCTCCCGGACGCCCTCGGGCCAGATTCGGAAGGCCGGCGCTCCCTCGCGGCGCGCCCGTGCCTCCACTGGGGCGACCTCCTCCCGATTCACTCGCAGGGCAAAGCCAAGGCCGAGAACGCCGGGATAATTCTGTTCGAAGCCGACTTGTTCGACATACCGGCGAAAGTCCCCCCGCGTAACGTCCGGCATCGTGGCGAACAATCCGATCCCGCCCCGCAATAGCGCCAAATACGCCTCAATACTCGATCCCAGCCCCGCTTCGAGGTTGGCAGCTTCCCTCCCGATCCGTCGCGCGGCCAGCTCCTCGTGCTCCCGCTGCAACCCCATCGCAACGAGCACACTCAGCATTGCTCCGAGCAACCACACCCGCGTCGGCAACGAGATCCAAAAACGGCGTGAGAGAAAGCGTTGCATGAGGCCTGTGAAGTGTCACGAAGCCCCGCCGCAGGTTCCCCCGCGGTCGAAGACCATGGCCATCCATGGCCGTTTACCTGAGGGATTCCCCATCAACCGAAGGTCCCGGATGAGGGTGAGCAACGGATGATGAATCATCAGGATCAAAGTGCGGAAAAGCGACCCTTGGTCTGACCAAGCGCCGCGAGGTTACATCGAAGCTAAGACCCGGCGCGCTGTCGTGCGTCGCTCGCGATCAATTGGTTCAAGCCATCGAGGGTGGCCCGAACGCGCACTTTCACGGCGGGGAGTTCGGCCGCGTTTGCGACCTTGTCGCTCGCGAAGAGATAGAACTTCATCTTTGGCTCGGTGCCGCTGCCGCGAGCAGCGAACGAGTACCCGTTCGACAACGTGGCAATGTACAAATCCTGCGAGGGAATCTTTTCCCCGTCATCGTCAAAAATCGTCTCG
>CAYVDZ010000264.1:0-1292 GCA_964450575.1 uncultured Opitutus sp. | reverse complement strand
CGTCTCGCGTCCGAAATCCTGAAACGTGACGACCTACACGTCACCAAAGGCTGTCGGCGGATTCGCGCGATAGGTCTCGAGGATGCGCTTGATCTTCGCGTTACCGCTCGCGCCTTCGTAGTAAATGTTAATGACGCCCTCGAGGTAAAACCCGTAGCGAAGGAAGACTTCGTCGAGGTATTCCGGCACCGTCAACCCGCGACTCTTCACCCAGGCGCACACCTCGGCAAACATGAGACAGGCCGAGTTCCCATCCTTGTCGCGGACCGAGTCATTCGGGAGGTAACCATAACTTTCCTCACACCCAAACGCGTAAAACGTGCTGTGCTGCTGCAGCAGGCGCGCGCGTTCGGCAAAGGGCGTCGCGTCGTAGTCAAAGCCCGGACCCATGGCAGCGCACAGTTCGTTTTCGTAGCGGCGTATCTTCGCGGCGATCCACTTGAAGCCCGTCAGCGTGTTAATGACTTTGACGCCGTGCCCGTGGCCAATCGCGTCCTGGAGCTGAGTCGTCACAAACGTTTTCACAATCGCCGCCCGCGGCGATCCTTCGCGCGGGATCCAGCCGAGCTCCTTGTATTTGATCAGACGATAATCGGCCAGCAATGCCCCGATCTGGTTGCCCGTCAGCAGCTCCATCCCGCCCTTGCGATTACGCACGGCGCAGCCCATGCGATCAGCATCAGGATCGGTTGCCACTACGACATCGCAGCCCTCCTTTTCCGCCAGCGCGACCGCCATGGCGAGGGCATCGGCGTTCTCCGGATTCGGCGACTTCACCGTGGGAAAGTTTGCATCGAACTGCAGCTGCTCCGGCACCGGACGCACCTCACACCCGGCGCGCTCCAGCAGCGGAATCGAATGCACCGAACCGGTCGCATGAATGTTCGTGAACACCACCTTCAACTGCGCCGCCTTGAAAACCGCCGGGTCGAGCACCGCCTGCGCCGCGACATCCTGGTACGCCGCGTCGGCGTCAGGCCCCAAGGTCGTGACACCCGTAAGTTGCGGCGTCAGAAACGGCGCGAGCTCACTCAGCGGCACCGCACTCACTTCACTCACAATACCCTTGTCATGCGGCGGCACCACTTGCGCGCCGTCTTCGAAGTAGGCCTTGAATCCGTTATCGTGCGGCGGGTTGTGGCTGGCCGTGATCACGACGCCGGCATCCGCCTTCAACCAGCGCACTGCAAAACTCAGCTGCGGCGTCGGCCGCGGTCCGTCAAAGATGAACGCCTGCCCGCCGAGTTGCGTCCAGGTCGACGCTGCCAGCTCCGTGAAATGCCGGGAGAAGT
>CAYVDZ010000263.1:0-7158 GCA_964450575.1 uncultured Opitutus sp. | reverse complement strand
CCGCTGGGCTTGTCAGGCGAGAAGGTCGGGTTGGCGGTGGGATACTGCGCGTTGATAGAGCGCTGCCAGGCGTGCAACTCGGCTCGCAGGGCATCGGCGCGTTTCGGGTCCTGCCGGGCGAGGTCGTTCTGTTCGCCGAGATCCGTGGTGACGTTAAAGAGTTCCACGCGTTGGTCCTCAAACCACTCGATGAGTTTCCAATCGCCCCGGCGGATCGCGGCCGAGGGTGCGCCGCCTTGATTGCCGTAATGCGGGTAATGCCAGAAGAGCGCACGATCGGGCTGCGCGCCGCCTTTAAACAACGGCAGCAGGCTCACGCCGTCGAGGGTTTGCCCTGCCTGCGGCTTTATTCCGGCAACCTCTAAAAACGTGGGGAAAAAGTCAGGGCTGCTCACGGGTGTGCCGATGACGGTGCCAGGCTTGATCATCGCGGGCCAGCGCATGATCAGCGGCTCGCGAATGCCGCCTTCATACATCCAGCCCTTTCCGCCGCGCAACGGCCGGTTGGAGGTGGGCCAGCCTTCGCTGGTGGAGAGGCCGCCGTTGTCACTGGTGAAGATGACGAGCGTGTTTTCGCGCAGCCCGAGCTCGTCGAGCTTCGCGAGGACTTTGCCGACCGCCAGATCCATGGCTTCCACCATGCCGGCGTAAACCACGTGCTCCTGAGTCAGGCGCACATCGCGGGTGTGTTCCCGGCCCCATTTCTCCGTGACGCCAAGCCGCTGACGCTTCTCTTCATATTTCTTCCTCAAATCCTCGCGTGCCATCAGCGGGGTATGGACTGAATACATGGAGAAGTACGCGAAGAAGGGTCGGTCTTTATTCGCCTCCATGAATTTACCGGTCTCGGTCGCGAGGCGGTCGGGGAGGTGTTCGCCGTCCGGTCCATCGCTCAAGCGCGGATTACCATAAGGCGAGAAATACCGTCCGCCGCCATAAGGCCCACCGCGCTCATTGCCGCCAAGGTTGTGGTCGAAGCCTTGATTCTCCGGCCAGAACCCTTCCGGACCAAGATGCCATTTGCCCGCGAAGAAGGTGGCGTAGCCGGCGGCTTTGAGGCTCTTCGCCAGCGTGGGTGCATCGAGCGAAAGGCGGTCGCGATTGGCCGCGGGAAGCATGGCCGTGTTGCGCTTCCACTTCTCCGGGCCATTGCTATTATCAGGTGCTATATAGTCGGTGATACCGCTGCGCTGGGGCCACTGTCCGGTCAGGATGCTCGCTCGCGTGGGAGAGCATACGGGGCAGGCCGCATACGCATCGGTAAACCGTGCGCCGTCGCGGGCGAGTCGATCCAGGTGAGGAGTCTCGTAAAATGAGCTACCGTAAATCGCGAGGTCGCGTTGGCCCAGATCATCGGCCAGAATAAAAACAATATTAGGTTTCCGGGCGGCATTGGCCGCCCAAGCGGTCGTGCTCGCCACGGTGGCAGCCAATAATAGGAGAGCGTAACGGATATTCATAACGGGAAGAGAGGCTGACAGAAGGGCGGGGTGGTGGGTTTTATAAAAATCGTTTCTGAGTGGCGACGGCGTTGGCCCGCACGGTGCCATCCGCGTGGATCAACGGTTCGGGATTCGCGAAGCGGCCGATTTCGCGACAGCCGGGGCCAACGCCGTCGAGCCCGAGATCATCCTTCATCGTCGCGGCGAGCGCTTGCAGGCGGCGGACCACTTCGGGGTGGGCGGCGGCGACGTTCGTTGTTTCGCCGATGTCGTCGGCCAGGTTAAAGAGCTGCAACCGCGGCGCGCCCTTGGTTTGCCTGGGCGCGCCGTCGGCCAAGGCGAGGTGGAGTTTCCACGGACCGGACCGCACGGCGTCGAGCACGAAGCCGCGGAAATAGAAGAAGTGATCGCGTGGTGGCGTCGCGCCTGCGGTGCCGGCGAGCACGGGCCAGATGTCCACACCGTCAAGTTTGCGATCGGTGGGCAGTTTGCCCCCGGCGAGCTTCGTCAACGTCGGTAGGACATCCATCATACTGGTGATGGCGCCGGTCTCGGTGCCGGCGGGGATTTTCCCGGGCCACCAGGCGATTGTGCAGACGCGGATTCCGCCTTCCCAAGTCTGGCTCTTGCTGCCGCGCAGCGGAGTGTTTTTCGAACCGTGATTGAGCGCGCCGCCGTTGTCGCTGGTGAAGATCACGAGCGTGTTGTCCGCGAGCTTCAACTCGCGCAACGTGTCGAGTACCTGGCCGACGCTCCAATCTACCTCTTCGGCCCAGTCCCCGATCAGGCCGTTGGGCGATTTGCCGCGGAAGGGCTGAGCTGGATACAGCGGGAAATGCACCGCGGTGTGGGGCAGATAGAGGAAGAACGGTTTGTCCTTTTGCTCGTGGATAAATTTCACGGCGCGCTCAGTATAGAGCCGGGTGACGGAGAACTGCTCGTTTTGCCGCACGCGGCCGACGACCTTGTCGTTTTCCATCAGAGGCAATGGCGTTTGCGCGGCGCCCTTGAGACCGGTTTCATCCGTGCCCTGGGATTGCGCCTTCGTGGTCTGAGCGGTTGCGGCTTTCGCGGCGGGCCGTGGTTTGTCGGGATTGTTTTTCGCTCCGTCCTCGATCGTGCCCATATCGTTCGAGTACGGGAGGCCAAAATAAGAATCGAAGCCCTGATTCGTCGGAAGGAAGGGCGGTTGATCGCCGAGGTGCCATTTGCCAATACAGGTCGTAGTATAGCCCGCCTCTTTGAGGATTTCCGCAATCGTGACTTCGTTCGGATGCAGGCCGAGGGTGGCCGCCGGAAACAGCACATGCGGAATGGGCAGGGCGCGTTTCGGATAGCTGCCGGTGAGCAACGCGGCGCGGGAGGGTGAGCAAACGGGCGCGGCGTAATGGCTCGTCAGCTTGCGACCCTCACGGGCCATGCGATCAAGGTGCGGGGTGCGATTATTGGAACCGAACGGTCCGATGTCGGCGTAACCGAGATCGTCGATGTTGATAATGATGACGTTTGGCTTCGCCGTGGCAGAGCTCGCCAGCAGACCGAAGCCAGCGCTCAGCCCGAGCAGCGCGGTGACGAGCACTCGGGCGAATTGAAGAGGGAAGGAGAGTTTCATTATCCTAAATTTAGCAGTTTATTTTAGCCACAGATACTATAGATGAGCACGGATACAGAGGATTGCTAATGAAGAGACACTTGGCCGCAGTTAACCACCAAGGGGAAGGAACTATAATTTAGAATACCCTGGTAGTTTGTGCTCATCAGTGAAATCTGTGGCCTCACCGGAATTTTATAGGATTATAAGGCTTTTTTCCGGGAGGAGGGAGCTCCTTTGCCGAGTTCACTGGCGCGAGCCGGATCGTATTGCGGATTGGGTACGGGCATCTGCGCACCGACTTTTTGCCGCCAGGTCGCGAGGGCGGCCTGCAGTTCTTTCGCCCGTGCCGGTTCGCGGCGCGCGAGGTTGTTTTTCTCTCCGAGATCGTTTGCCAGATTATAGAGTTCGAGGCGGCCGTCTTCGAAAAACTCGATCAGCTTCCAATCTCCTCGTCGGATGGCACTGGCCGGCGTGCTGTGATGATAATGCGGCAGGTGCCAGGTGAGTGTGTCGCGGGACAGGCTCGAGCGCGGATTCATGATCAACGACGCGAGGCTGACGCCGTCTTTTGGTTGCGATTTCTTGGCCGATGCCCCGGCGAGGGCGGTCAACGTGGGATGCCAGTCCATCGTGATGATGGGAGTATCGCTAGTGGTCTTCGCCGGCACTTTGCCCGTCCATCTCACCACCGCGGGAGTGCGAATACCGCCTTCATACAGGGACCCCTTCTCGCCGCGGAGCGGTTGATTGGACGTGACGACGCGGCCGCTTTGTTCGTGCTCGAGGCCGCCGTTGTCGGAGATAAATACAATCAGCGTGTTTTCGCCCAAGCCGAGACGATCCACGGTCTCGACGATCTTGCCGACGCTCTGATCGAGTTCCTCCAGAAGCCCGGCGTACTGGGGATTGCTGGGATAGCCGGGCATCGGCTTCCGGTCCTGATATTTTTTCAACAACGCCGGGGTGGTCGAGAGCGGGATATGAACCGCATAGTGGGAAACTTGGAGGAGGAAGGGCTGGCCCTTGGCGGACTCAATGAAGGCGACGGCCTTCTCCGTGAGGAACTCAGCCATGCGGCGGGGTTCGGTTCCGCCACTGACCGCAAGAGGCACGGTGTTGCCTTGGATCTCGAGCGCGGTTTGCCAGCCCTGGTCGGTGGGGCTGAACCCGGCGCCGCCGAGATGCCACTTGCCGAAGTAGCCGGTGCGATAGCCGGCGGCGCCGATCTGCTCCGCGAACGTCTCAACCTCCAGGGGCAAGTGCGACGCCACCACCGGATCGATCATCTTCGCGTAGGGCCGGCGGTGTCCGGGAATATGTTGAGTGATACCGAAGCGGGCCTGGTCCTGTCCGCTTTGTAGATTGGCGCGCGTCGGTGAACACACCGGGCCCGAATACGCCTGGGTGAAACGCATGCCCTGTTGGGCGAGGCGGTCGATATTCGGCGTTTCGTTATACTTATTTCCGTAGGCACTGAGATCCGCCCAGCCGAGGTCATCCGCGAGAATGGCAATTAGGTTGGGTTTGGTGCTGGCGGCCGCGGCATGGCTGCCCAGCAAGCCGAGGAACAGGAGACTGAGGGCAAGCGACTTCATGGTTGTTTGCGGGCGCGTTTTTCCAGGGGGAAATCAGGGGAATCGGTACGGGAGCGGCTCATTAACGTGTCCAGTCTCGCCACGATGTCGGGGTGGCGATCGGCAAGATTCGTCGTTTCGCCGATATCGTTTGCGAGGTTATATAATTCGATGGGTCGGTCCTGGGCAGCGCGATAGGCCTTCCAGTCGCCCTGGCGTAACGCCTGCTGAGGCGCGGCTTCCCAATAGTGATGCGAGCGGGGTTTCTGCTCCGCGGAACGGCCGAGGAGTGTTGAAAGAATGGATACGCCGTCGAGCCGGGCTGGGGTTTTCGCACCGGCGAGTTCGGCGAACGTGGGAAACATGTCCGCAAAATCCGAGATGAGTGGTAATTCCGTGCCGCGCGCAATCTTCCCGGGCCAGCGGGCGATGAACGGCACGCGGATGCCGCCTTCATAGAGCGTGAACTTCAAGTCGCGCAACGGGCCGGCGCTGTTGAAGAACGCAGGGTCTTGTCCGCCGGCGGTGATCGGGCCGTTGTCGCTGGTGAAGATGACGAGCGTGTTTTCCGAGAGCTTCAGCTCATCGAGGAGATCGAGCATTCGGCCGATATCTCGATCGAGTCGGGTGATCATCGCGGCGCGAACGGCGCGGGGCTGGGTTTGCGGCTGGTAGGTCTTGCTGCCGGGAAATGCCTTGGGCTCGGGCCATCGGCCCCGGTACTCCGCAAGTGAGTCGTCGGGTACGGCGACTTCGGCGTGGGGAATGGTAAACGCTGCGTAGAAGAAAAAGGGCTGATCCTTGTTCCTGCGGATGAACGAAAGCGCTTCCTGTGCGAAGAGATCGTGGGAATACACGGCGCGGCGGCCGCTTTGATTTTCAGGGATGTCCACGCGACGACCGTTGCGCCAGAGGTGATCGGGATAATACGTGTGCGCGTGCGTCTGATCGAGATAGCCGAAGAACTCGCTCATGCCTTTGACGGCCGGCGAGCCCGTGCTGCCTTCGATGCCCAAGGCCCATTTGCCCACCCCGCCCGTGGCGTAGCCCGCCTGCTTGAGCAGCTGCGAAACAGTGAAATCCTCCGGTAGCAAAGGCAGTTTGCTGTTGTCGCGAATGCGTGCGTGGCCCGTGTGTTTGCCCGTGAACAGCACGCACCGCGACGGATGACAGCTCGGCCCACCGGCATAGTGTTGGGTGAAGCGCATGCCTTCCCGCGCCATCTGGTCGAGCCGGGGCGTGCTGATCAGCTTTTGGCCATAGCTGCCGAGATCTCCATAGCCGAGATCGTCAGCGAGGATATAGATGATATTCGGGGGCCGCGGGGTGTCGGCGGCGACCGCGGGTCCCGTCAGGGCAAGCGCAAGGGCGAGAATCGCGCCCCATCTTCCCCAGGTTCGGGAATTCATCTGATTCATTTTTTAGCCTTGGCTTTGCCGGTACTTTTCGGAGCGGCGCCTTTGGCGGCTACATCGGCCGGTCGGGCGTGAGTATACTGATCGAGCGCGGTTTGAAGACGCTTGGCCTCGGTGGCTGCACCGCCCGAGAGCTTGGCAATCGAAAGCGGGCGTTCTTCAAACGGGTCCTGCGTTAGGTCGTAGAATTTACCGTCGCGATACAGCTTGTGCGTCGTGCTCAAGACAAACTCGAACGTCGCGGTGGGGCCACCATTGCGGGCGTACCAAAGGTAGAGCGAGTCGCGCGGCTGACCGGCCTGACCGAGCAGTTGCGGCAGGAAGCTGCGTCCGTCAATCTTGAGGGCAGCCGGGACCGGGGTTCCCGCTACCTCGCAGATCGTGGGCAGATAATCGACACTCGCGATCAGATCGGAGTTCACGCGCCCCGCCGGAATGCGGCCGGGCCAGTTCGCGATAAACGGCACGTGGGTCCCGCGCGCGGTACCGGTGCCCTTGCCACCTTGATATGCGGCACCCTTGAACTGGGAGGTCACGCTGGGGTGCGTGCCGTTGTCACCGAGAAACATGATCAGGGTGTTTTCGCGCAGTCCCAGTTCGTCCAATTTAGCGACGAGGCGGCCGATCATTTTATCCATATATGCCGTCATGTCCGCAAAGTGCTTTACATCGCGCTGCACCTGTTCGCTCTTCGCCTTCGGATCCCAGTTTCCGCTGTCGGGTGTCGGCTGAAACGGGTCGTGCGTCAGGATCATCGGATAATACAGAAAGAAGGGGCGTTCGCGGTGGCGCGTGACGAAGTCGACGGCGAAATCGTTGAGCAGTTTCGGACCGTACTCGCCATTGTTGAAATCCTTCTCTTCGCCATTGTGCTCGAGTCCCGCATTGGCATAGCGCGGTGGCCGACGCGTGTGTTGCCACAGGTAGGATTCATCGAAACCGAAGTGTTGGGGCAGGTCCTTCCCGGCACCAAGTTGCCACTTGCCGCAGATGCCGGTGGCGTAGCCCGCTTGCTTGAGCAGGTGGCCAAAGGTGGTCGCCTTGGGATCGAGCAGGCCGAACTCGATATAATTTCGGACATTATAGATGCCGGTCATCAACTGCACGCGGGTGGGCGTGCAGAGGGGCTGGAC
>CAYVDZ010000262.1:0-7220 GCA_964450575.1 uncultured Opitutus sp. | reverse complement strand
ACGTCGGACGTCCTTCGATCGGCCAGCTCATCCCGCGCACCACGGTGAACGACGACAGCCAGACGATCTCGACGAGCAACCCGAGCCTCAAGGCTCAGAAAGCTGACAACTTCGATTTCAGTGCCGAATACTATTTCGAACCCGCTGGTGTCGTCTCCGTCGGCGTTTTTATCAAGGAAATCAGTCGCTTCATCTACACGGCCGGGGGCGCAATTGTGCCGCAGGGCGCTGGAAATGGTTTCGATGGCAATTACGCCGGTTACCAGCTCACAACCCAGTTCAACGGTGGCTCGGCCCGCGTCCGCGGCATCGAGCTGAACTATAATCAGCAGTTCACGAATCTACCGGGTTTTTGGAGTGGTTTCGGCGCCTTCGCCACCTACACCCGGATGGATAGCAAAGGCGA
The DNA here is from genome assembly GCA_964450575.1 of uncultured Opitutus sp. Taxonomy (GTDB): domain Bacteria; phylum Verrucomicrobiota; class Verrucomicrobiia; order Opitutales; family Opitutaceae; genus ER46. The sequence continues at coordinate 6,814 of CAYVDZ010000262.1, read as the reverse complement.
CTATCAGTCCGGCAACACCATCCAGTCCACCAGCGAAATCCCGGGTTTTAACCCGATGACCGCCAATGCCGGTATCTCCTACATCCGGGGCAAGATCACCGTTCGTCTGCAGTACAACTACACGGCCGGGTTCCTTAGCTCCTACAACGCGAATCAGTCCCGCCTTTGGTACACGATCCATCGCCGGACCGTCGATGTGAAGACCATGTACCGCCTCACGGACAAGATCGACGCCTACCTCGATCTCAACAACGTCCTTGACGAGCCGGACTCCGGTTCGAGGTGGTTCAACGACCGCCCTCGGAATATCAAAGAAATGAGCCCACTCGTTTCCCTCGGGATGAACTTCCGGCTCTGAGTCAGCGTCTCGCAACCTCGCTGAGGCGCGGATCACCAGGATCCGCGCCTCTCCGCTCTCCCGCTCTTATGACGCACTCGTCATTCACGAAATCGTTCATTCTGGCCTGCGTCAGCCTCCTCTCGTTTGGCGCCACCGCTTCCTCCTTCGCCCAGACGGAGTCCAACCGTAAGAAGCTGGTGATGCTCATCGCCGAGGATGAGTACGAGACCGCTCGCACCTTGCCGGCCTTCGCCTCCGAGCACCTAATGCAGGACTTCGACGTGGTCATCCTCGAAGGCGACGGTGGTCTCGACGATACCACCTTCAACCGGATCGGTGAGCTGGACAGCGCCGATGCGCTCCTTATCAGCGTCCGCCGCCGCCCCCTGCCGCCAGAACAGCTGGCCGTGATCCGTCGCTACGTGGAATCCGGCAAACCGATCATCGGCATTCGTACCGCCAGCCACCCTTTCTCTCCCGCCAAGGGTCGCGCCCTTCCCGCTGGCTACGCTCAGTGGACCACGTGGGATGCGGATGTGATCGGCGGGAACTACAGCGACCACCACGGCCACGGACCCATTCTCCGCGCCACAGCTTCTCAGCCAAATCACCCCATCCTTGAAGGCGTCCAGCTACCTTTCGACTCCGAGTCATGGCTTTATCGGAATACCCCGCTGCGCGCGCGAACCGAGCTCATCCTGACGGGTGCCATTCCCGGACAGCCGGCCGAACCGCTCGCGTGGACGTACCATCGTCCCGGTGGCGGGAAGACGTTCTACGTCGCACTCGGTCTGCCTTCGGATTTTGCAAAACCCGCCTTCACCCGGCTACTCCGCAACGGCATCTACTGGGCAACGGGACTGACGAGCACGAAGCGGGGCGTAAACGATCTCTTCACTCCGAGCGACCTCACGCTGGACCTGGTGCTCGCTGAACCCACCATTGCTCAGCCCGTCTTCCTCAATTTCGATGAACGCGGTCGGATGTGGGTCGTGCAATACCTCCAGTATCCGGAGCCGGCCGGCCTCACCGCCGTTGCACGTGACAGCGTCTGGCGCATCGTTTACGATAAGAGGAAGCCGGCGCCGCCCTACGACACGCCCGAGAAGGCCGCCTTTCGCGGCAAAGATCGCATCTCCATCTTCGAGGACGTGAAGTCCGATGGCTCATTCTCCCAAGAGACGACGTTTGTCGATGGATTGAACATTACCACCGCCGTGGTTCGCGGTCGTGGCGGCGTATGGGTGCTCTCTCCGCCGCAGCTCCTGTTCTATCCGGACGCAAACTATGACGATATCCCGGACGGACCTCCGGTCGTGAAAGTCGACGGGTTCAATCTCGAGGACACCCATTCCGTGGCCAACTCCCTCCGCTGGGGACCCGACGGCTGGCTCTACGGTGCCGTTGGATCCACGGTCTCGGCCGATATCATCCGGCCGGGGATCGACCGCGAGCCATTAGTGCACATCACCGGACAGGGCATCTGGCGTTATCACCCCGAATCCGCTCGTTTCGAAGTATTCGCCGAGGGCGGTGGCAACACCTTCGGCGTGGAGATCGATGAGAAAGGGCGGGTATTCTCCGGCCACAACGGCGGCAACACCCGCGGCTTCCACTACGTACAGGGCGGCTATCTCCGGAAGGGCTTCGAAAAGCACGGCGAACTCTCCAACCCATACGCCTTCGGCTACTTCCCAGCGATGGCGCACCCTGATGTCGCACGCTTCACCCATAATTTCGTGATCTATGAGGGGGGCTCCCTGCCAGCCCGTTACCATGGCAAGCTCATCGGCATTGATCCGATGAACAACTATCTACCGATGGCCAACATCTCGCCACGCGGCGCGACGTTTTCCACTCACGATGTCGACGCCGTGATCCGATCGGGGGACAAAAATTTTCGGCCGGTCGACATCAAGCACGGACCCGATGGGGCCCTTTATATCGCCGATTGGCATGATTTGCAGGTTAACCACTACCGTAATCACGAAGGCCAAATCACGAAAGAAGACGGCCGGATCTACCGCATCCGTGGCGCCACCACCAGACCCGGATTCGCCGCTTTTGACCTCACCAAACAAACCTCTGCCGAGCTGATCCAACTCCTCCGGAGTGAGAATCGCTGGATGCGCGAGACGGCGCAGCAGGTGATCGGCGACCGCAAGGATGGGGAGCTCATCGGTCCCCTGCGCCAGATTCTGGCGGGCCGCACCACCGGCCAGTTCTCACTCGAATCGCTCTGGGCGCTGAATCTCAGCGGCGGCTTCAATGACGCAACCGCGATCGAATTGCTCGTCCACCCCGATCCGCACGTGCGCGCCTGGACGATTCGTCTGCTCGGGGATCGCCGTGCCGCCAGCGCCGACGTGACCCATGCCCTCGTTGAAATGGGCACGAAGGAATCAAACGTCGAGGTTCGCAGCCAGCTCGCGGCCACGGCCAAGCGGCTGCCGGCGCTCGCCGCCCTCTCCCTTGTCGAGGTGCTCATCGGGCACGACGAGGATGCCGCCGATCCCTATATTCCGCTTCAAATCTGGTGGGCCATTGAAGACAAGGTCGCGACGCATTATGATGCCGTCGTCGACCTCTTCACTTCGACTTCCGAGACGTCACTGTGGGCACGTCCCCTCGTGCAGAACCACCTTGCCGCTCGTCTCATGCGCCGCCTGGCCGCAGCAGGCACTCCGTCGAACCTGCTCGCCGGCGCACGGCTTTTGACCCTCGCGCCTGACGCGGCAAGTCGTCGTGCATTAATCACCGGGTTTGAGCAGGCCTTCGAAGGCCGCGCCTTGCCCGCGATGCCCGACGCCCTCGTCGATGCCTTGGTGAAGGCGGGCGGCGGCACCCTCGCTCTCCGCGTCCGTCAAAAAGATCCCCTTGCACTGGAAGAAGCGTTGAAACAACTCGCCGATCCCGACGCACCGATCCTTGATCGGGTGCGACTCGCCACGACTCTTGGGGAAGTGCCTTACGCTCCTGCTGCGGCCGTTTTTGCACGTCTCGTGGGCGTAGCGAATGCCGATTTGCGGCCCGCAGTGCTCGGCGCCGCCGCAGCGTATCCAAGCGCTGACCTCACTCGGGCGATCATAAAGGCCTTCCCCCAACTTCCTGCGAACGAGCAGACGATCGCATTGGCCGTCCTCTCCAGCCGGCGAGCCAGTGCCGAGGCCATGCTTGAGGCCGTCCACACTGGAACGTTAAGTGCCGGCGCCATCCCCAGAGAGATCCAGGATAAACTGCGTCTGGTCGAGGGCGGCGCATTGAGTGAGCGCGTCGATCAGGTGTTCGGCCCAAAGGTGGTCTCCCAACCCGAAGAAACCGAGCGCGAGATCACCCGGATCATCGCGGCGATCCACAATGGCCGTGGCAATCCCTACAACGGTCGCACACTTTACGAACAACTGTGCCTCGCCTGCCACCGACTGCACAACAAGGGTGGCGATCTCGGACCCGACCTCACGTCATATCAGCGCGACGACATCATGACGCTCGTGCTCAACATCGTGAATCCAAATGCTGAGATTCGCGAAGGCTACGAACCGTACATTCTCACCACCAAAGAGAATGCTACCTACACGGGCTTTCTCGCCTCGCGGGACAACGAGCGAATCGTCCTCCGCGACATGGCCGGGATCAATCTCACCATTGAGCGAAACAGCATCTCGGCTCTGCAGGGCATGGGACGTTCGCTCATGCCCGATGGCCTTCTGCAAAGGATGTCTGATCGCCACCTGCGTGATCTGTTCGCGTACCTGCGCACGACCCAGCCACTCGTCGGACGTGATCCGGAGGCAGTGGAGCCAGCTCCTTCCGCGCGTTAAACTGCTTCTCCGCGCCGCTATCGGATTGCTATTCGCCTCGCGCTTGGCAGCTTTCACCAAATGTTCCTCTGTCGGTTCATGATCGGTGCGACCCTGGCACTTCTGGTCCTCTCCTCGGCCCGGGCCGTGGTCTTAGTCCATGACTACACGCTGCGTGGTACCTTGTCCCCCGCGAGCGGTGGCCCTCCTCTTTCGGCGGTGGGCGGCAACATTACTGCGCTCGGTTATGTTTTCGCGGGGAATCCGTTCACGATGGGCACCATCCCGTCGGTCACCAGCAACATCTCGCTGGAGTTTTCCTTCACCTTCCGCGTGCAGACGGGCGACCTCCAGCCGGGAACCTTCAGCGCGGTCGCTCTGAGCATTGGAAATTATTCGATCTCGGCGCCGCTGGCCTTGAGCGCGGTTGCGACGAGCTCTCCCCTCAATGCCCTCCATGACAAGCTCATGCACTTTGTCATCACCCGAAACGCCGCGACCGACACCATCACAGGCTTCGTAAACGGGGTGCAGCAGTTTGTGATCAACAATTATGTGAAGAATTCGCCGGACGCGATCGCGGCCGGGTTTAATTTTTCGTTGGGCAACGGCAACCCTATCCCGCTGACCTCTTTGGGGGGCCGGGTGGACTACGTCCGAGTTTACAACGGAGCGCTTACCTCGGCAGAAGTCGGTGAGTTATTCGTGGCGGGGGCGCCCCTTGCCATCCCTGAACCGGAAACCTATGCCCTTTTTGGGGCCGGGTTGATCGCGTATTTTCTCAGCCGTCGGAGCCGCAAATCGAGGGCGATGCGCTCGTAGCAACTTGAAGCGGCCCCCGGAAAGGCCAAGCCTACCTCCAGTCGAACGGAACCCCGGGTCGATCCACGTTTCAGTTACCTTGTTATGGTCCGTAACGCTCCCCTCACGCTTCTCCCGCTGGCGCTGGGTCTGATTTTCCTGGCCCCTCCCGGTTTCGGACAATCCAGAACTCCGGCAACAACTCCCCCATCCTCCTCAACTCGGGGTACCTCGCCGGTGCTCGCTCCGAAAACCGAGGAGCCGTCATCATCGTCGTCGACGCCGCGCCGCAATCGCGCCATCTCGGGCGGAGTAGCGGCCGCACTCGCGGCGGCCGCGCCCAAATACACGCCCCCGCCACCCAAGCAGGAACCGCGGCCCGAGTCGGCGCAGATCGACATGCGAGAGGTCGACAAGCCCAAGAATACGATCGTGCGGCTTCCCGATTACATCGTGCGTGAACGCAAGCCCCCGGTGCTAAACGAACGGACCATCAACACCGAGAAAGGGCTCACCGATATCGCGGTTCGCCGCTATATTTCGGACCTCGATCAAGCGCTGAACCGGTTTACGCTGCCGCTCTTTGGGGCGTCTTACCAGCAGCGCGCGCGCGCGATGTATGAAGAAGACGAGCGCCTGCAAAATATCTCAGATCTCAACGAGGCCGCGCGCGGCGCGGCCCAGTCCGATCCCGCCGCAGGAGCGTATATCCGCCGGGAGACCCGCGAGACCTTCATGCGTACCAGCGATTTCGGCTGGAACGGTGGCGATCCGCGCTAAGCTACGCGCCCGGCGCGTTGCAGGGAATCCGCGTTTGGAGTTCGACTTGGGTCGAGCTGTGGAGGCTTCCGGGCCCCATCATAACTCAGCCTGAGCCTGAAGCCTGCTAGCCGCCGGCCGGTGACGTCAGAGATCAGCGGCTAACCCTTAAGGATTAGCAGTGACGGTCATCGCTGCGCGGTGCGGGGTTAACGCGCGTGAGACGGCAATCGGGCGGGACTGACGTCGGCGTTCACTGGCGGCCCGTCGTAGCATCCGCGAGCAGAGCTCGCGCAATCTCCGCCCACTCGGCCTCGATCGTTACGTTCGCTTCGGGCCTGGGGCGGCGGGCACGCGCGTACCAGTATCCGGCGTTGCTTTGATCTCCTTCCTTGCGGTGCAGATAAGCGTGAACCCAAGAGCCGTCCTTCCCGGCATCCTCTTGGGCGCACTCGTGTGCCCGATGCCAATCCCCGCGGGCATCGTACCAGAGCCCCCGCAACGCACCGCTCAGGCTGGCGGGCGGAGCGGCATCCTTTGTAACGGAAGCGCGCAATTCTTCAAATGACATTTGCTCCAACGTGATGAGCCCGCATCACATATCAACTCCGCAACCCATAACATGCTCCGAGGAGTCTGTCGGACTTAGGCCAACCCAAGCATCTATAGTAGCGTATACGACTTCAGGTTCGGGTTGAATTGAGCCTATCGCCCTACAGACCGTGCTTTATTGAGACTATGGCCTAAGTCCAATCGCCCGTATAATGTAGACGATTGTCATCACGAGGTGCGCGAAACGCGCCGGGGCGATCCAGCTCGATTGCTTCGTCGCTTCGCTGCTCGCAATGACAGTCCAAAAATCACGGGCCATTGGCCTAAGGAACTCGGTCAGACCGGCTGCTAGGCTTGGAGGGTGTCGCCCGAGCTTCTCGCGCCGTTCCCTGCGGCAATCTGCCACGGCGCGCGCGGCCCCGAACGCCGCCTGCGCCTACCTGTGGTCGAGTCCGCCTCAGCCCCCGGATTCATCGCGCAGCTTGAACGGGGTTGCGAACACTGGATCCTTTCATGGGTGCCCAGACTCTCATCGGCAATGGTCCAGTTCGCATGCGGTTGC
>CAYVDZ010000261.1:2847-7236 GCA_964450575.1 uncultured Opitutus sp. | reverse complement strand
GGGGGGAACGCTTGTCGCCGAGCCCGTGCTCGCCGAGATAATAGCCATTGTCACTCGTGAAAACCACCAGCGTGTTCTCCGCGCGACCTGTGCGCTCGAGGGCTTCGAGCAGCCGGCCGACGGCGGTGTCGATCGCGGTGACATGGCGCATGAAATCGCGATGCGCCTCGAGCTGAGCCGGCGGCGGCGTGTTCTCTTTCGTCTCTTTGCGTGCCGTGTCACCCGGGTTCGCGTTTTCATTATAGATGGCGGCGAGGCTCGTATTCGGAGTCGGGCGGGAAGCTTCGCCGCTATATAGGTTCTTGACGCGTTCCGGCAGGTTGTCGCCGCCGCGTGGGCCATGCGGGCTTTTGAAACCGAGCCAAAGGAAGAGCGGTTTTTCCCTGGGTTGCTGCTGGATGAACTGAATCGCGTAATCGGTCGAGACGTCATCGACCCAGCCTTTCGTTGGCGTTTCGGCGCCATTGACGAGAAACGGACAATCGAAGTAGCGGCCCTGGCCGACGAAGCTCGCGACGTGATCGTAATAAGGACGTTCCCGCTGGTCGCGCATGTGCCATTTGCCGAAATAGGCGGTGGTGTAACCCGCCGCCTGGAGGTGCTTCGCAAACGTGATGGTTTGAGGCGGGAGATGCGCGCCGTTGCCAATGATGTCGGTCAGGTGACCGGGTCGTGAGGTCATGACGGCGGCCCGGCCCGGCGAGCACAGCGAGGTGACGACAAACGATTCGCGAAACCGCACGCTTTTTGCCGCCAAGGCGTCGAGATGCGGTGTCTGCAGCCACGGGAAGCGCGCGGCCTCGCCCTGCTCGCGCTGCACCACGCCGAGGGTGTCCCAGCGAAGATCGTCCGCGTAAATAAAAATGATATTCGGACGCGGAGCGACGGCGGCTTTTGCCATCGGGAGGAGCAGGAGGAGTCCGGTGGTGAGGAGCGAGAGGGCGGAACGAATTTTCATGGGATGAGGCGCGGGTTACTTAGCGGCGTGCCCGAGAACCGGGCGGGTGCGCCGCCTGGAGTTGCTGCTGAAGCTGACGCGTGATGGTCGCGTTGGCGAGGGCGACGTTGCGCGTTTCCTCCGGATCGGTCGCATGATCGTACAGCTCGGTCGAGCCATCGCTCCACTCGGTGTAACGCCAGCGATCAGTCCGGATGGAATCACCGCGTGCTGGGCCGCGGGTCACGAGCGTGAAGGCCGCAGGCTTTCCTGCCATCGTCGGATCCCGCAGGATGGGCCGCAGGCTCCGGCCCGCGAGTCCCGCGGGCGCCGGAACCTGACATGCGTCCGTGATTGTTGGATACAGGTCGACAAACTCGGCCAGTCCGCGAGCGACGCCAGGCGGCACTCCTGGCGCGGCAACGATGAGGGGCGCGCGAGCGCTACGCTCGAAGAGCGTGTTTTTGTTCCACCACTCGCGTTCACCGAGATGATAACCATGGTCGCCGACGAAAATCACGAGCGTGCGGTCCCAGAGCTTCAGCCGGTCGAGGGCGTCGAGCACGCGGCCCACCTGCGCATCCATGAACGACGTGCACGCATAATAGGCGCGGAGGAATTCTTGTCGCTCCTGATCCGTGAAACCGCGAAACGCTTTCCCGAGTTCGCCGAAGCCGACCGCCAGGGGCGGCGCGGAGGTGGTATCCGCCGGGTCGCGGTAGAGCGTGAGTGAGCTTTCTGGATACAGGTCGAAGTATTTTTTTGGGGCGAGAAACGGATCATGCGGCTTCATGAAACCGGCCCCGATGATCCAGGGTTGGTCACCGAGGCTTTCGATGCGTTCGATGACGGCGCGCGCGATCTGGCCGTCGGGTTGGTCGTCGTCAGTACCGTCCATCGCGCCCCAGTGACACCAACTCACGGCCGCATTGGCCGTGAGGTTGCGACCCTCGAGTTTCCTGCGTCCAGTCGGCGTGGCGTCAAACGATTGCGCGGTATGCCAGGACATCGGCAAGTCCATCCACCGATTGCGCTCCACGGTATCACGGCCGCCGCCGAGATGGAAGATTTTCCCGAAGGCGGCGGAATGCCAGCCATGCTCTTTCAACAGTTGGGGAAACGTCACCACGTCAGGCAGGCGGGCCCGCAGCAACGTACGGTTATCGATAATACCGGTGGTATCCGGACGCAATCCGGTCAGGAAGGACGAGCGACTCGCGTTGCAGACGGGATATTGCACATAGGCGCGATCAAAGCGGACGCCACGCGCGGCGAGTCGGTCGACGTTCGGGGTTTTGACGGCGCGATTGCCGTAACAGCCCAGGGTGTCGCGCAGGTCATCGACCGCGATGAAGAGGACATTCAGTTTCGTGGGCTCAGGTGCCGGCGCACGCCCGGCGGCGGTGGCAGCGGTCGCCCGCGCGAGACAGAGCGTGGCGCACGCGGCGACGAAAACGACGCGAAGAGGAAGACGAAGGCGGAGACGGAGACGGGTGGATCGGATCACGGTTGTTGTATTCGGGAAGGTGGGACGTCGGTGGCGGGCAGCTCGCCGCGCATCACTTTCCCGGCGAGGCCGGTGAGGTGGAGATAATGGTCAATGGGCAGACCTTCATAGGTCAGGAAACTCACGCCGGGTCCGACGGGTGGTTGATTGGTGGCCTTGAATATTGCGGTGGCTTCGTCGACTTCATCGAACATCGCAACATACAGCATGTCGGCCCCGGCGCGTTTGGCTGCGACGATTTGCGACCAGAAGAACCGTCCTTGCAGCCGCGGGATCGCATCGAGTTTATCGCCCTTCAAGTTGTGCCAGCTGAATCCGGGAAACGCGACGGGCAGGTAGTCGAGACCGCGTTCCCGACACCAGTTGAGGTCAGGCTGCCAGGCCTCGACCGCATGTTGTGCCGCGGCCTCAGGAGTGCGGTATCGCCCGGGCGTCCACGGAGAAATTACATCGGCCAGCTGGAGGATCTCGTGCAAAGCGGGATCCTCGATCGAATCGCGCCGCTGCTCCCGCCAGAAACTCGGAACGCCGAGCATGATGGCGAGCCCGCCGCTCTCGGGATCGTCTTTGAGGAACCTGAGAATCTTGCGCCAGTCGTCGAGCGAAGGACGGGGCTTGTCGGCGTCTTTAAAGCCGCAGCCCCAGAGGGCGATCAAGGGTTTGCCGCGATGACGCAGGTAGGCGGGATCGTTGGTGAGTTGCGTGTCGCGCCGCAGTTTTTTCCAATCCTCGATCAGGCGATCCGCCTGGCCGACGGGCAGGCTGCTCAGATCATACATCAGCGCATAAGTGCGTCCGGATTGCCGCGCGCCTTCCCGACAGTGTTCGAGAACTGTGTTGTTGTGCTCGAGTGACGCCGGACGTTGGAGCGAGTTGATGAAGCGTTGCACGAAAACACCGTCGATGCCGTGTTCCTGCATCCACTGAAAATGGCGCAGTACGGTCGGCCGGCGGTACGAACTAAAAACCTCGGCGGGCGTCCCATCCGCGTGCACGAAATCGGTGGGGAAGCGTTCGTCCGGGCCGTGGTCACGAAGGTCCGGCCAAAGATCGACGGTGACGCGTCCAGGGCCGGGCTTTGCGCCCCCTCGTGCCCAATGATTATAGCCCCGATTGGCGCCATCGCCCTCCGCGTTGAACCAGCCTTGATAGCCGCACATCACCTTGCCGGTGAGCGTCGAGGCATCGACTCGTAAGGGCGCCGTCGATGTGACGCAACTCGCGAGCAGGCTGGCGAGCACCAGCGTGGTGCAGAGGATAAACGTGCGGCGCGCGATCATGGGTTGAATGAGAGAATGGAATTGCGGGTGAAGCGGATGGTTTTACCCGCACTCTAGAGACCTCTCGCCAAGCGATTCATCCGTCTTCACTCCCGCTTCGTCGTCGGTGGATTTCCAGCGGCATCCAATGTGGTCGAAAGAATGTCGAGTGCGGTGATCGGCGTATCCAGAGTGCGGTTACCGTTGATAACTGCGAGCGCGGCTTTCCCGATTGGGATTCTGCTTCGGTTGCCTGCATGAATACTCAAAGACGGTTTCTCAGGGGCGGGTGCGGCCCGCGGTTTGAGCCGCTTTCAACCGGGCGGAGAGCCGCGCGACGACTTCGGGCTCCTGTTGCCAAAGGTTGTTTTGTTCGCCGGGATCGCGGCCGAGATGATAGAGCTGGCCGGTCGGGCCGCCGGGCGTGGGCGCTTGCTTGTTGGGCGGGCTGAATCCGCCACTGCCGAGTGCGGAGATGAATTTCCAGTCGCCCTCGCGGAGCGTCAGGGCGCCCCGCGACGACAGGGTCATGATTCCGGGTCGGGCAGTGGCAGTTTGCCCGAGCAACGCGGGCAGGATACTGAAGCTGTCTTCGCCTGCATCGGCCGGGAGTTTCGCTCCGGTGATTTCAGCGAAGGTCGCCAGCAAATCGACAAATGAGATCGTGGTGGCGACCTTCGCTGAAA